>CAZFKF010000561.1:0-4492 GCA_964518805.1 uncultured Planctomycetaceae bacterium
CAGATTGATGTATTCCTGCTCGTGGAGAATCCAATTGATATGGTCCTGTCGGTTCCCCGGCTCGACGTTCCAGAACCCCAGATACCCGTCGGCGTCGCGAGACTTGAACAGTTCGTCGATGATATACTGCGTGCGTGCGGCGACCTTCGGGTCGCCCGTGTAGGCGGCGAAAAGGCTGCCGGCGTCGAACACTTTGCCAATGCCGTAATAGACGTACTGCTTGCCGGCCCGGTCCGTGCGGTGGCGAAAGTGATTGAGCCATTTGCCGTCCAGATCGAGCACCATGTAGTTGCGATAGATCAGGTTCTGGATGCGGCGATCGATTTCCCCGCCGAGTTCCTGCCGGCAGAGCGTCACCGGGGAGAGCTTGTCCGGCACCTTCGGCGTCACGACATCGAGCGCGGAACGAGAGCTTTCAACGGCCTGAACGGTCGACGCCAAGACCACGAGGCAGTAGAGCGTAGACATGCTTCTTCTCATCCATGGATTCAAGGGTTGTCTCATCAGTCTAGCCGGGTGTCAGGCCACGTGCAACCGCGCAGAAGGTAGGATGCGTGACCAGATTTC
This sequence comes from uncultured Planctomycetaceae bacterium, assembly GCA_964518805.1. GTDB lineage: Bacteria > Planctomycetota > Planctomycetia > Pirellulales > Thermoguttaceae > CALFBP01. Next base: position 568 of record CAZFKF010000561.1, read on the forward strand.
CTGGCGGCCGTAGACGGCGATGGCGCAAGCGTTTCCCGTAACACTTCAGCCATCTGAAGTTGCACAGGAATGCGAAGGGAAAAGGGAAAGTCGCGGGAAAAATGGAATGGGAGGGATGGACTTTCATTTGGTTTGCGTCGAGCGCAAGGTCTATCTCTCATCTTCCCGTTTTTCCACTCTTTTCCCCTTTTCCCTCTTCTTCCGATCACTTCATTCCGCTTCGGCTCGCCTTTCAACGTGGTACGCACGGGATGATCTTCTCCCAGACCGGCCTGTCACGTCGCAGACTCACCGCGACCCGAACAGCGACCGCCGGATCGACTTCATCCGCTGCTGGAAGTCCCTCTTCAACTCCTCGAGTTCCCTGGCCGCGTTCTCCCGCTCCGACGGTTCGCTAGCCGCGTCGAGACGCGATTGAGCCCCCTTGCGCGCTGCTTCGTACTATGGACGTACTCCGGTCGGTCCTGACGGATTCATTGCCCGCGAAGGATCTGCGATCTCCTCCAACGTAAGGAGACGGTGCACGTGAATGTTCGTGAATTCCGCCGCGCCGCGGGCGAACAGGTCCACGCTTGCGCCGTCAAGGCACTCCGGCATCCTTGCGGCAAGGGAATACCGGTCGTCCAAGAATGCTTCGACAATGTCGTTGTCGACGAGGACCCGCAAACGGATCCTCCTGCCTTTGAGATCGTCGGTGGCTTGTTGGACGCGAACGGCGCCGTCGCGGTCGGTCACGGCCAATCGCGGAGACCGGCCGTCGACGACGATTTCAGAGCCGGCGCGGCCCTGAGTCTGCCCCAAGGCGACGCCCGCGCGTTCGCAGCCGTCGCCGAGCGCGACGTCCAACTCCAGGTCGATCCGCCGTGGAGCAGGCTGGATTCGGACCGTGCCGTGCGGCCCGGAATGGACGGCGGCGACACCGGCTGCGTCGAGGTCCCATTGGCCGGCCTGGGGAATCCAACGTGCCCCGGATTTCGGGAACCACGCCTCTCCGCGAATCCGTTTCGCAACCGACGGTTCCAACCGGACCGCAAGGCGGCCGTCGGGCAACGGGTGGAGTTGGCGCGGCAGTGCAAGGTGCCCGCCCCAATGCTGAGAACCCGACGGAAGAATGCCCCGCGGTATCCACCCAAAGAGCAGGCGATGGCTCCCATCGAACGATGTCCGGCCCGCGCAGAAATGCTTGCCGTCGAGCCGATCGGGGACCGGCGCCGTCCACGGGCCCGAGCAATTCGGGCTCACGCGGTACGTGGGTTCGCCAAGGGTCTTGCCGTCGTTGGGAAACCCCAGCAGGCACCATTGTCGCCCGACCTTGAACATGCTTGGCAACTCCGGTTCCGCCATGTTGCCCGGCCAATAGAGTTCACCCCGCCACGTCCAGTGGGCGAGGTCGCTCGACGTGGCGTAGCCGAACGCGCCCGCCCGATCCAGCGGCAGGCCGTTCTTGCGCAGCGTGACCACCATCCAGTATTCCCGCCGGTCTTCATTCCAGAACGGATAGGGGTCGGCCATGCGCCCGTACCCCGGCTGCGCGGGCACGGCCAGCGCCGGCGCGGCGTGTTGCCAGTCCAGCAGGTTTCGGCTCTGAGAGGCCCTCATCCCGTGATAGGGATAGAAGCTTCGGTAGCCTCCCCGCAGCGGATCGGGAACGATCTGGAGCACGTAGTAGTGGGGAAGAACTTTCGGGATCACCGGCGTCGGCGCGTGCGACATGCCGCGTTCTTCCCAGTGAAGCAGATCGGATGATCGAAGCTGCCCGACGCGCCACGCGCCCGGATCGTAGACGTAGATCAAATGATATGTTCCGTTTTCGTAATACGGGTGGACGTCGCCCACCGCGTGCTTCGGGTGGCGATAGTGGAGCATCGCCCCGACAGCGCCAGTGACGGCAGGCGCGGGAGCCCCGCCGGTCTTCCCCGTGGAAGACTCGTCCCCTCCTTGCATCACAGCGCCCCCGGTCATTCCGAAGGCCAGCAAGAGCACCACTGCCAAATCAAGTCGCACGGATCCGTTCGCTCCAGGCAACCGCTTGCGCCAAATCTCTTCAAGGGCGGCATGGCGTCCGATAGTTCCACCCTACACCGTATGCTGCACGAAGATCTTGGACACGCTCAATCGCCAACGGCTGTCCTTCATCGCATCTTCCTTCGACTGCGGCGTGCCGGACTACAACTTCGACTTCAATTCGTCCATGAGCGCCAGAATCTTCGATTTGCTTATCTCGGCATCTTCGACCTGCAAGTACTCGATTGCTCGGAATTCGTCGCCTCGCTTCCGGTTCTGCGGCGGCTCCAACCCCTCGATCAGCAGCGCCTCCATCGTGACAATCAAGGAATCGAGGTTGAATCTCGGCGTATCGGCCATACGCAGCGATCCGTCGGACTCCACAGAGCACACACCGAACCAAGAGAACCTGTCCCATCGGCCGTTCAGGCGATCAGCAGTATGCTGTGCGAGTCGTTTGCCAAGCGGTTGGTCGGTAGTTCGGCCGACGTAGACGACGCTGCGCGCGTCGTGAAGGAGATAGACACCTCTTTGCCCGGCAAAGTCGACCGGGATTGAGCCGGGCTGCTGCTGTCCTAAGATGCGTGGCGAGCCTGTCCAGAGCACTTTGCCTCTGGACCAATACATCCCGAATGCATTGATGAGGCCCGTTTCGTCTGGCTCTTCTACTGCTTGTTCCAGGCTGGGACTCGCCTCCGCTCCGTCCATGTTCGCTCGGAGAGTGTACAGCCCTCGGCCTACTCTAACGAACGGAGATCGCTCGCCATCGTCGTTCAACGATACAGAAATCGTCGCGTTGACAGACGCCGCGGGTGTCGCGCCGAAATCGGTCTTCAGGTTTCGTTCAGCAATTTGCTCTGCGATGTCGGTGTAGTGAAGCGGTTCCGTCGCGTCTGTCAGTACCTCGATGATTGCTTCACGCCATCCCAGGTTCCTTACCGCCATCTCAACACCTCCGAAATGCTATTCCGATATCGAATTGGTTTATCCGACTGAAGCGTACTTGACTATGGGGCGCGGCGCAACATGAAGCAGACCACAAAGTACGGGTTCCTCTTCTCTGTTCGAGCCTTTCCTTTCGTTCCGAACGCGGTTTGCCAGGGGCGGGATAGAACACCAAGGCTCGAGAACGGAACCAGAGAAGAGGAACCCGTACTTCGCTGCGTTCCATCGTTTCAAGTACCCTTCAGCCGGTTGGGTGGCACGCCCAGAGCGGAGCGATGGGCGTGGCGAGCCGCGAGGAACGTCAGCCACGCCTTCCGCAGAGCCTCAGCGTCGTGCCACCCGATTCTCGTCCGGCCAGCGTCGTCAACTCAGTTTGCTAATCCCCGGCACCGGCGCCGGGTAGTTGCCGTTGGCGTCGGGCTTGACCGGCGGGGTCATGTCCCAGCTCACCTGGTCGGGGCCGGCCTTGTAGGTCGAATTCCACGCCTGTTCCCAGGTCATCTTCTGGCCCGTGTAGCAAACCATTTGGCCAAGGACCGCCACCATGGTGCTGCGGACCATGTACAGCCCGTTGTTGACCGGCTTGCCCGAGCGGATGGCCGCAAACAGGACCTCGTGCTCGGCGTCGTACATGCTGGTCTTCGACTTGTTGTCGTAGTGCCAATTGGTTTCGCCTTCGATGCGGTTCTTGAGCACGTAGCAGCGTCCCTTGGTGCCGAGAAAGGTGTCGGACACCTCGTCGTAGCAGCCGGCCTGGGCCCGGACGTTGGCGTACATCCGCACCCCGTTGGCGTATTCGTAGACGATCGCGCCGTGGTCGAAAACGTCGCCGTAGACCGGGCCGAAGCAGGAGGAACGTCCGGCCGAAGCAAAGGCCGAGGCGGGCGTCTGCTCGCGCAGGGCCCAGCAGCCCTTGTCCATGCTGTGCAACAGCGACTGCGGCACGTCGGCGCCCGAGAGCCAGTTGAAGTGGTAC
>CAZFKF010000562.1:0-4488 GCA_964518805.1 uncultured Planctomycetaceae bacterium
CCGCCAGCTCGGGCGGCAAAGCCGCGCTCGCGTCCCCGCCGGCGGCCTCGCCCGTGATCGTCTCGGCCGATCCGCCGCGGCCCGGCGATCTGTTGCAGAGCTGCGGCTATGGGCGCGAAGGAAGGTACGCCTGCAATCGCGGCCGGGCCTTGGGGTACGCCCGGACCACGACGAGCAGGACCCACGAGACGCTGGAACTGACCGGAATGGCCCGCGAAGGAGACTCGGGCGGGCCGGTGTTCAATGCTCGGGGAGAGTTGGTGGCCGTGCTCTGGGGCACGGACGGGCGTACGGTGGAGGCGACCTACTGCGGCCGGGTCCGCAGTTTCCTCGCATCGCTCTTGGGACGACGATGCCGGCCCGTCGGCCCGCCCGCGTCTCCGCTTATACGCCCGCCTGTGACCGTGGATCCGGGCCCGAAAGCCCCTTCGCCCGGGCAGACGCCGGCCTCGCCGCCGTCGCCGTCCGCGGATCGCCTGGAAGAAATCCGCCGCCGTTTGGAATCTCACGAGGGGACGCTGCGCGAGCGGGGCGAAGGGCTTCAGCAGGCCATCGCCTTGGCCGGAGAACTCAAGCGACGCATCGAAAACGTGGAAACGACGGTGGGAGGCGACCGTTTGCGGGCCCTGGTCCGCGAAGCGGCTGCGGAAATCGTGACGCAGGCAGCGCCCTCACTCTTGGAGCGGGTCCTTCCTGCAGCGCTCACTGCCTTGGGTTGGACCGGGCCGCCTTCGATCGCCGTGATCGTGGCCCTCCGCCTGATGGCCCGCGCGCGGAGCCGCCGCCGGCAGAATCAAGCGCAGGGCAACGCGAGCCGAAACCAACCGCGCCGATCGGCCCTGAACGACGACTATGCCGGACAACTGGCCGGCGTGTTCGCCCTCTCCGGCCACAGCCCGCTGGCCGACGCCACGTTGGGCCGCGAATACGACGAGCAGTTGCGCCAGGCCGAAACATCGAGCGACGGCGCCCTGGCCCGCTGGGCGAAGAACCTGCGGCAACGCGTGGCCGACAAGTTCTACCGCATCCACAGCGAGTCGCCGGCCCCCGGCGACCCCGTACAGAGCACGTAGCACGCAGGACGGGACGAACACACAGGGTGGGACAAGCAAATCGCAGTCCCGCCGCACGATCCTCCGCGGCCTTCGCGGCGAACTCACGATTTCAGCGACATTCAGGAGACCATCACCATGGCAATGCTGGGCAAAGACACGTTTGAAGACGCCATCGTGCGGTTTCGCAACCGTTCGATCCACACCTACGTCGGGCATTGCCTGACGTTCCGCGGCCAGATTCTCCAGAACGGCGAGTTCGGCGTGCAGAGCGGATGGGACTCGGCCACGAACGACTTCATCAAGGAGCACCTCGTGCGCCTGGACTTCTTCCGCCGCAAGATCACGCACAATCCGCAGAGCGTCGACATCAAGACCCTCGAAGAGCGTGCCCGCGACTTGAAGGTCTCGCTGCCCGAGGAGATGAACGACAAGGCCCCGCTGGGCGACGAAGTGGCCCGGCCGGGCGGCCGCGAGTTCGACTTGCCTTACCGCCTGGACGGCTCCGATCCGAACATCCCGCTGCTCAACCAGGTCGATCTGCGGAACGTCGACGCGCGGATGTTCGTCACCGCGCTGGACCAGCACATCGTGGAGGCGACGCGACTGGACAGCCGGTTCGCCACCTACCGGATCACGCCGCGGGAGTCGCTCATGCTCTACGCATCGCTGGGGGAGATGTACGACATGTGCGAGTCGTTCGGCGGCGACAAGAACCGGCTGCCGATCCCGCACGGCGTTCGGCCGTCGGAAGAGCCGCGCGGCCCCAACGCCAGCGCCAATCGCGAACGGCCGCAACCGGCCGCGGCCGCCGCGACGGCGGCGGCCCACGCGTGAGCATGCAAGCGGCCATGCCGATTCCCCTGCCGACCCGCGGCTGCACCGCGGGTCGGCAGGCCACACGATCCGAGGAAAGGCGGCGGTGGATCGCCGCTCCCGAAGCGAAGGAATGAATGCGTGGGTGCGAACGAATGGATTGCCCTGATGGCGGTGTTCCTCTCGGCCGCGGTCGTGATTGGTCCCGGACTGGTGGCCCTTCACGCCAAGTTGGCCGTTGTGGCCAGCCAGGTTGCCGTGCTTTGCGACAAGGTGGAGAAGCTCGCCGCGTCGCACGAGGAACGGCTTCGCATGTGCATCGACCACCACTCGCGGCTCGACACCCAGGAAGTCCAACTCGCCGACGTCCTCGAGCGACTGCGTGAATTGGGGGACTGACTCGCACGGCGGAGGCCAACAACGCCGGACGGAGGCGAAGGAGCCCGGCATGGGGGGCGATGGATTCGCCGCCGTCCACGTCGCCCGTCGCCGTTGGCTACGGGCGAAACGCCGCGATGACCACAACCACCGATCACCAACCACTGACCACCGATCGCTGACCTCTCCCATGAAAATCCGCGACCGCATCAGAGAACTACGTCGCGTGCCGGCCAGCCAGTTGCGTCCCAATGCGAAGAACTGGCGCGTTCATCCCCGGCGCCAACAGGACGCCTTGCGGGCCATGCTGGCGGAAGTCGGCTACGCCGACGCCCTGCTGGCCCGGGAACTGCCCGACGGCTCGCTGGAGTTGATCGACGGCCACCTTCGCGCCGAGACCACTCCCGACCAGGAGGTGCCCGTCCTGGTGCTCGACGTGGACGAGCAAGAGGCGGCCAAGCTCCTGGCTCTGTTGGATCCCCTGGCCGGCCTTGCGGAAACCAACGAGGACGCCTTGCGCGGACTTCTCCGCGAAGTGGAAACCGAGAGCCAGTCGCTGCAAGCGGTCCTGGACGAGCTTGCCGCCGAGGGCGACGCGGCGCCCGGCGAAACGCCCGAGGACTTGCCGCCGGAGGTCGCCGTTCCCGAGGCGTTCCAGGTCGTCGTCGAGTGCCGCGACGAGGCGGAACAGAAGATCGTCTACGAACAACTGACCGCCGAAGGGCGGAAATGCAAGTTACTGACGTTGTAAGGGTTTCAATTTCGCGATGGGAGGACGAAGCTGCACCCAGCATCCCTCGTTCCCCGCATCGCCTCCCCAATCCCTAGTCCCCAGCCCCCATGCCAACCATCGACATCACCGTGGCCTGCCCCGTGTACAATTCGTTCCGCGTCCAGCAGGTGGCGGGCATGTTCGACGTTCCGCTTGCCCAGCGGGTCTCGGAACGGTTCCAGGTCGAGATCCCGGAACGGGGCGATGACTGGCGGATCGGACTGATCGTGGGCCCGTCGGGAAGCGGCAAGAGCACGGTCGCCGGCGAGATGTTTGGGCCGGGCCTCTATCGCCGGATGCCCTGGCCGGAGGATCGCGCGGTGATCGACGGCCTCGGTGACCGGCCGATCAAGGAAGTTACGGCCCTCTTCACCACGGTCGGCTTTAGTTCGCCGCCGAGTTGGGTCAAACCCTACCGCGTGCTCTCCAACGGCGAGCAGTTCCGCTGCGATCTGGCCCGGGCGCTGGCAGAAGGGATGGCTCGGGAAGCCGAAGGCGGAGGGCGGAGAGGGGAGGGCGAAGAGATGAAAGCTGAAAGCGGAGCCTCAGAACCCGGCTTTCCGCCGTCCGCTTTCCGCTTTCCGCTCCCGGCTTTCGACTCTCCCCCGGTGGCTTTCGACGAATTCACCAGCGTCGTCGATCGCACGGTGGCCCAGGTCGTGTCGGCGGCGATTGCCAAAGGGGTCCGTTCGGGCCGGATCGCTTGCCGCTTCGTGGCGGTCACGTGCCATTACGACGTCACCGAGTGGCTTGCGCCCGACTGGGTGATCGACATGGCTTCGTCCACCTTTGCCTGGAGGTCTCTTCAACGACCGCCGATCGAGCTTGAAGTCGTTCGCTGCGGGCGTGGTGCGTGGCGGATGTTTGCGCGACATCACTATCTGAGCGGCTCGATCTGCCCCACGGCCCGCTGTTTCCTGGCCCTGTGGGGCGGCGCTCCGGTGACGTTCTGCGCAACCGTGCCGATCATCGGCCGGCGGAATCATTGGCGAGTCACACGGATCGTCACCCTGCCCGATTACCAGGGCATCGGCATCGGCATGGCCGTGCTGGAGGCCGTGGCCGGGCTGCACCGCAGCCAAGGCCATCGGATCAACGTCACGGCCAGCCATCCGGCGTTGGTGGCCCATTGCCGCGGTTCGCCCCGCTGGCGCGCGGTGAGCGTCAAACGCACCGGCTCGTCCAGCGCGCGGAGGTTCAAGCCCAACTATTGCGGTTCCGGCGGGCGCGCGGTCGTGTCGTTTGAGTATGCGGGGGACAGAGGGCAGAGGGCAGTAGGTTGAGGGCGGGGGGAGATTGGCGATCGGAGATCGGAGGATGGCCCGCTGGCGGAAGAGAGTACGCGGCACTCCAACCACGTTGGCCGCCACTCCCCTCTGCCTATCGTCTACTGGCTACTGAAAGGAACGCGCCATGCCGAAGGTCGGTCGCCCACCCGTGCTCGACGACGCCAAGAGGCGAGAGATCCTG
>CAZFKF010000563.1:0-4487 GCA_964518805.1 uncultured Planctomycetaceae bacterium
GTCCGCCGATCGGCTTCCGGCGCCGGGGCGAGTCCCATGGCCTCTAGTCTGGAAAGGACGAACGCGTCGACAGGACTCTTTGGCCAGCGGGCGTTCTTCACGGGCGGCGGCAGGCTGCGAACCGGCGCGATGAACGACCAGTGCGGCTGGTATTCCGCGCCCGCGGCCACCCAGCGCCGCAGCAATTCCTTCTCTTGCTGCGTGAGCTTCTTGTGCGACTCGGGCGGAGGCATTTGCTCGCTCTTGTCGGTGGAGAAGACCCTGCGGATCGCCTCGCTTTCGTCGGGCTTGCCAGGCACGATCGCCTCGGACTTCAGGGCCGGCTCTCGCTGATCGAGTCGCAGATCGGCCTTGCGCGCCGCCTTGTCCGGCCCGTGGCAGGCAAAACAGGTCTCGGTCAGGATTGGCCGGATGTCGCGGTTGTACGAGATTGCCTCCCCGGCGGAGGCCGTACAGGGTATAAGCGCAACAAGCCCCAGTGGAACCCAAAGGCGGTGCTTCGTCCATCTCATGGCGGGCACTTCGTCATGGCGGGGGGAATCGCGGGCAAGGACGCCCACGCAGAAGGTCCATCGTCGCTGCGCCCACAATTGTAGGTGTCGCGACAATCGACGCGGCGGCGGTTTGCCGAAGAATCCCGATAAAACCCGCTCTTGCCAGGGGCCGAAGCGGCGATGGACACTTCCGCCAGCACTGCGCCCGAGCTCGGCGGCGAGAGGAAGGAAAGGGACCGTTCGTCGTGCAGGCCTCTGCCCGTTTGCACCGCTCGCCGAGAGCACGGCGCGACGGGCTGAAGCCCGCTCTACGAACTGCTCCAGGCTGAACCGTCTAGAGCACGATCTGCTGCTTTGCCTTGTCGTACTTGGCGACCTTGCTCTCGCGGTGCGAGAGGATGCCCATGTTCAGTGGCGCCTGGACCCGTACGGCGATGTCGATCGGGCTGTACGGCTTCTGCCGGCTTTTGACGCAGTCCAAGAAATTGGCCCACAGCTTGCCCGTATCCCCGGCCCCCTTCCAGGGAATCACGATTTCCTTCTTGTTCTTGTCGACCGGGACGATGCGGATGCCCTTTTCCAGGTGCTCGATGCTGCCGAACTGGATCAGGCCGTCGGTGCCGCGGAGGATGGTCTGGATGCCGGTGTAGTTCGAGAGCGAGTTCGTCAGCACGACGCTCGGCCCGCCTTCGTAGTCGGCGATGATGTTGCACTGGTCGGGCACCTCGCGGTTGTACTGGAAGGTGCCGCCGCCGCCGAAAACGCGGACCGGGAAATCGAGATCCAGCAGGCAGAACACCGGGGTGAAGGCATGCACCAAGAGGTCCGTGGCCGGCCCCCCTGCGTAGTCCCAATAGAGCCGCCACTGGAAGAACCGCGAGACGTCAAACGCGCGCTTGGGCAAATCGCCGAGGAACTGCTCCCAGTCGAGATCGGGCCCGGGTTTGGCGTTGGGGTCCGGAATCGGCATGCGTTCGCCCCAGTCGCCGCGGCGGAAATAGCCGGCCTGCACGTGGACGATCTTGCCCACGATCCCCTCGTGGATCAGCTTCCGCGCCTGGGCGTAGGCGTCGTCGGCCACGAACTGCGTGCCCACCTGCACGATCCGCTTGTGCCGGGCGGCCTCTTCGCCGACCTGCCGGGCCAGGTTCATCTGCGACCAGTGCGTCAGCGGCTTTTCACAATACACGTCTTTGCCGGCGCGGATCGCGGCGATGGCCTGCGGGGCGTGAAGCCGGTCGGGCGTGGCGATGCAGACGACGTCGACGCGAGGGTCGGCCAGCAGATCGTTGAAGTTGCGGTAGATCTTGCCGCCGGTCCGCTGCGCCGCTTCGCGTACGCGCGGACCGTACACGTCGCACACCGCGACCAGGTCGCAGCGGCCCTGGGCCTTCAGTTCCAGGCAGTGACCGATGTGGGCCGCGCAGCGGCCGCCGGTGCCGATGAAGCCGACGCCGGGCCGCTCGTTGGCTCCGTTGACCCGCTCGTCGGCCACGACCCAAGGAGCCGCAAAGAGCGACGCCGCGCCAACGCCCGCCGCGCTCGAACGGAGAAACGTCCGGCGATCGTTGGTGCGGGTCATTCGGGAATTCGTGTGGGGCTGAGTCATGTCGATTCTCCCATGCTTTTCAAAAACTTGGTTACGAATTGGGTTCTGGTGGAGCGTCGCCTTGCCACCGTGGTCGGCCGTGCGTCCGGGACGACGTGCACGCCTGCGGTCAACCGCAGGACTTCCACGACAGGTCGCTCCAGGCCGGATCCATGGCTTCCAGCAGCCGGCGGTAGCGAGCGTACTTGGCATCATAGGTTGCTGCCAGGGCCGGGTTGGGCTCGAATCGCCTGGAGACCCGGACCATGGCCGCGCAGGCCGACCGGTAGTCGGCATACCATCCCAGGGCCACTGCGGCGCAGATTGCCGCGCCCAAGGCCCCGAGTTCCGTCCCTTCCGGAATCTCGACGGGAACCTGGCAGGCATCGGCCACGATTTGCATCCACACGTCGCTGCGGGCCGCGCCGCCGCTGGCTCGGATTCGTTCGGGCATCGCGCGGAACTTGAGCAGCCGATCCAGGTGCGTGCGGTGGCCGAACACGACCCCTTCGTACACCGCACGGGCGACGTCGCCGCGCCCGTGCCCGGCGTGCAGCCCCACCACGCTGGCCGAAGCGTCCGGCGCAGTGTTCGAGCCGTAAAGGAAGGGGAGGAAGAGCAGTCCGGACCGCCGCGGATCGGTCTCGGCCACCAGCCGATTGACCGACTCATAGGGGCTCGGACCCGATGCATCCGCCGGCCGCACGGCCTCCGGGAACCACTGGCCGAGGAACCATTCGAGATTGCTGGCCGAGGTTGCGCTCCCTTCCAGGATCGAATAGTATCCGGGCAGGCAGTAGCGCGAGGTCATGAAGACGTCGTGCGTCACCGGCTCGGGCGAGACGTACTGGTTGATTCCCCACGTGCCGAAGGTCATGCCTAGCGGGCCTTCGTCCACCAGCGCGGATGAAAGCGCGCAGGCGTCGATGTCGAACATCCCGCCGGCCACCGGCGTGCCGGCGAGCAGCCCGGTTTGAGCGGCAGCCGCCGAGGTGACCTGGCCGCACACGTCGGCCGAGAGCCGCAGCGGCGGCAACTTGTCTCCGACCGCGGCGATTCCGAACGCCGAGAGCACGGCAGGATCGTACTCGCCCGAGCCGACGTCCATCAGACTCGTGCCCGACATATCCGTCAGTTCGCCCCAGACCTCGCCAGTCAACCGCATCCGGATGTAGTCCTTGCACATCAGTGCCCAGCGAGCCCTGCGGAGCACGTCCGGTTGATGGTCGGCAAGCCAGGCCAGAATGGCGTTGGGCTGGCCGGGCCAGAGGGCCTGCATCGTTTTGGGACGCACGGCCTGATCCACGCCTGCGGCCGTCCATCGTTCGACATACGCGCGGGCCCGGGAATCGGCGGAGAAGATCGCGGTGCGAACCGGCTTTCCGTGTTCGTCCACCAGGTACAGCCCGTTGCCGTGGCCGGTGCACGCCACGGCGGCGATTCGGCTCGCCGGAACGCCGGAACAGGCGATGGCCTGGCGGACCGCTGCGGCGCTGGCTTGCCAGAGCCGATCCATGTCGAACTCGGCCCAACCCGGCTGCGGCGAGAGGACCTCGGTCTTGCTTGAGGCCACGGCCAGTTCCCGGCCCTCGCACGTGAACAGCGCGGCCTTGGCCACGGTGCCGCCGTTGTCGATCCCCAGAAGGTAGTTCTCAGGCATCAGGCGATACTCCCACACCGGCGAGTCGCTTGGCTCTCCCGAGCCGAGCGGCGTTTCGGCATCTCGTGCTTTTGCGGCTTGGCTCTGGAGAGCCAAGCTACGAGTATGGTACAATAGCTGCGGCTTCGCCAGAAGCCTCACGCCTACCCGCCCCCTGCCTTCCCGCCTGCTGAAAGGACACTCGATGGCCGTGCGTAGTCGGATCTGCCGGACGCTCGCGACGATCTTGCTCGGAGGGGCCGTCTTCTGCGGCAGACCCTGCCAGGCCCAGGAAGGCGACAAGCCGGTGCTTGGCCCGTGGTACACGACCGGCCCGATTGAGACCAAGAGTTTCGACGAAGCCCTGTTTCCGGAGAAGGGAGTGGACCTGGCTGCGAAAGCCCCCGACGGCCGCAATCGATGGGAGCAGCACCCCGATTGGATCGACGGCCAGGTCCACGGCCTTCCCGGGAGTTCCCGCGTGGCCACGTACCTGTTCCGGACGATCCGCGTGCGCCGATCCGCGCTCGTGTGGGCCGGCCTGGGCAGCGACGACGGGATCGCCGTGTGGCTCAACGGGCGCCGCGTCTGGGCCCACGACGTCCCTCGCGGCCCCGCGCCGAACCAGGATCGCGTGCGGCTCGACCTCAAGGCGGGCGAGAACCGGCTGTTGATGAAGATCTACAACCACGGCGGCGGCCACGGATTCTGCTTCTCGCTGGAGGATGCGGACCCAAGAGTGCGGATGCATGGCCAACCCCGGTCA
>CAZFKF010000564.1:0-4487 GCA_964518805.1 uncultured Planctomycetaceae bacterium
CGTACATGCTCGACATGATAGAAAAGCACCAAGGCGTGTTTTCGGGCGTGGCGGTCGTCGATGAAAGCAAGGACCCGCCCGCGGCGATGCGTGCGCTCGCACGCCAGGGCGTGCGCGGGTTCCGCATCGTGGCCGGCGCCCAGCCGCCCGAGCGGTGGCTGGGCCATGATGCGATGGCCGCCATGTGGAAGTGCGGGTCCGACGACGGACTGGCGATCTGTCCGCTGCTGAATCCCGAATACCTTCCGGCGCTGGACGTTATGTGCCGCAAATACCCCAAGACGCCGGTGGTCGTCGACCATTTCGCCCGCATCGGCATCGACGGCCAGATGCGCAACTGGGACCTCGAAAACCTCTGCAACCTGGCGCGGCACAAAAGCATGCGGGTCAAGATTTCGGCCTTCTATGCCCTCGGGCGGAAGAAGGCCCCGTACGTGGACCTCGCGCCGATGATCCGCCGCCTGCTCGACGCCTTCGGCCCCGAGCGATTGATGTGGGCCAGCGACTGCCCGTTCCAGATCATGGATGGGCACCGCTACCGCGACTCGATCGACCTGGTGCGCGAGCGGCTCGATTTCCTCACCCCGTCCGATCGGACCTGGCTCTTGCGCCGCACCACCCAGCAGACGTTCTTCTCATGACCGGCGAGCCAACGTCCAATCTCCCGTCTCCCGTTGGACGGGAGAGGGGCTGGGGGTGAGGGAATCCGCCGATCCAACCAAGGCTCCTTGCTGCCCGGCCCCAAACACCGAAGAGGGTTGATCCATGAAATCGCTTTTCGCCCTGCTCACGACAGCCATCGCCCTTTGTCTGTTTACGATCCCCGCCTATGCGGCCGAACGCGGGCAGACCGCCCGCCATCTTCCCTCCGGACGGCCGATCACGGGGCAGGCGTCGCCCGCGTGTGAACCGCTCGACGCCGCCCTCGACGAGTTCATGACCACGATCGGCGCCCAGGCGGCCACGGCGGCCGTGGCGGTCGAAGGACGCCTGGTCTATTCGCGGGGCATGGGCTGGATGGACAAGGCCAAGACCCGCCCCACGCCTCCCGGCGCGATCGTGCGCATCGCCAGTTGCAGCAAGCCGATCACGGCCGCGGTGGTCAAGAAGCTCTCCAGCGAGGGACTGGTGAAGCCCGAGACGCGGGTCTGCGACTACCTCGGAATCCAGCCCTATCGAGGCATCCTGGGCGATCCGCGATGGAAGGACATCACCGTCCAGCAACTCCTGGAACACAAGGGCGGCTTCGACCGCCACCGGGCCGGCGACCCGATGTTCGCCATGGATGAGATCCGGCGCGAACTGGGCCTCACGGGTCCGGTCAGGCCCGTGGACGTCATCCGTTACATGCTGGCCAAACCGCTCCAGTTCACGCCGGACGAACGCTCGGAGTATTCGAACTTCGGCTATTGCCTGCTGGGCCGGGTGATCGAAAAGGCCACGGGGCTGACTTACGTCCAATGCGTCGAGCGCGACATCGCCCGGCCGCTGGGCATCGACGATCTCATCCTCACGCGCGATGAAGCGGCCAAGCGAGATCCGCGCGAGGTGTGGTATCCCGTGCCCGACACGTTCTGCGTCGAAGTCATGGACGCCCACGGCGGCCTGGCCACCTCGGCCCCGTCGCTCTGCAAGTTCCTCCAGGCATGGTGGATTGACGGCCGCCCGCGCAAGTCCGGAGAGAACGGCGCCGGAACGTTCTTCGGGAGTATACCGGGCGAGACCGCCATGATCCTCCAGCGGGGCCGGATCCAAGCCGCCGTCCTCCTCAACGCCCGTCGCGACGCGCACTTCGGCGACGACAACAGCCGGTTGCTCAAATCGGTCGAGCGGGCTGTGCGCCGTGTCTATCCCGAGATTGGTGGAACTCAGCCGCACTTCACCATGCCCATTGCGGCGTGTTGCGCGAGTCACGCGGCCAAACGACTGCCGCAGCACGCGGGCGAGAACTCGTTTGATCCCAATAGTCTCACCGTGTGGTATGCCGTCGCAAGGCGCCGGCATGGGGACTGGGGACATGCCGACCCGCGGCTTGCGCCGCGTGACGGCATGCCACACAAACCGGTTTCCTGATTACTGATCCACCGTCCAAATGGGCCGGTGGCGGGGCAGTTCGGCCTTGAAGTCGCCCAGGCTGCCCCAGTGGGCACGCCGGTCGAGGTCCACCTCGGCCACCACGACCGTACCCCATTTCTTGGCCAGGGCGATCGTGCGGCCTACGTGATCCCACACGGCCGTGAGCATCCAGTTGCTCGAAATATCCTCGTACGTGCTGCTGACCACATAGACGTGGTTTTCGACGGCCCGGGCCTTGGCCAAATCGGGATTGCAGCCCCACACAGGCCAGGCGATGATCTCGGCGCCGCGGTTGGCCAGTTGCCGGGCCACCTCGGGGAAGAAGCCGTCGTAGCAGACCATCATGGCGACTTTGCCGAAACGGGTCTGAAACACGGGATACTCGTGGCCCGGGGCGACGCCACTTGAAATCTCGTCGCGGGGCAGGGTCACCTTGCGGTACTCTCCCACGAGCGAGCCCTCCGGGCCGACCAGTGCGGCCGTGTTGTAGATCAAGTGCCCGACGCGCTCGTAAAGGCCCACCACGATATAGAGGTTGTGTTGCTTCGCCAGGCGGCCGAAATACTCGGTCGAGGGACCGGGCACGCGCTCGGCGGCGTCTTCCACCTTGCAGCCGTTGTTGACGACCGTCACGCACTCGCCGAGCACCACGAGGTCGGCCTTCTGCCGGGCGGCTTCTGCGATGAATGGGGCGAACTGGCGGCAGTTGTCGGCCGGCGACTTGCCGCCTTGGGGCCGGTAGTGAACGGCGGCCAGGCGGACCTTGCGGCCCGGAGGCGCTGAGGCTTCCTTGAACTGGACGTTGCTCCAGGCGATCTTGCCGCCGGGCGCCCAGAGCAGGCGCAGTTCGACCACGGCCTTGGCGGCCTTGGAGGGGGCGCGGTACGTGTCGGAGACTTCGGTCCAGCCGGCCGGGTTGGCGGTCTTGTCTGTGGGGTGTTCGGCCTCGGCCGTCGGCTTGAACCCGCGCAGATAGCCGGTTTCGACCGCTTCGTCGTAGGTCACGCGATTGCCTTGGGCGTCGAGCCAGTTGATCTTGGCCACCGCGCTGCGACGCGGCAGGGCCACGTTCTCCACCTTCCGCACCGCGCAGAACCGGTACCACGAGCCGCCGTGAATCGGAAACGTCTTGATCCAACCGCCGTCGAGCCCTTCACGACCATCGGCCTTGATCACCAGGGCCGCCTGGCCGTCCGGCCCGCCGCGGGCGTCGAAGGCGAATTCGGGCCGGATCTCCTCGCGCGGAGCGGCCACGGTCCAGCCCTCGGGCGCGCCGCCCACCTTGCCTTCCCAGACGGCCGCGGCCGGCGGCGCCAGCAGAATCCAACAACTTGCCGCGGCGAACCCCAAACGAATCGCAGTCTTGCCGGTTATCATGTGTGCTCCTCACGAATCGTGTTGAAGGCGGTGCTGTGGGCGACCCGCGCCGAGCGCGATCCGGCTTGAAGATAGCACGCCCCAAGCCGCGATGATAGATAGTGTCTCCCGGCACGACGCTTCCCGGCCGTTGCGGAGTGTGCTATGGTGGCGCCATTGCGGGCTCGGGTTCCCGGCAGGCTCGTGCCGGATTCGTTTCCAGTCATACCCTTGTGGGAGGACAAAAAACGATGTGTGGCCACCATCACCGTTCATGTCTCGGCTGTTCTCATCAACTCAATCGGCGGGGATTCCTCCAAGGATGCGGGGCTGCCGTGGCTGGCGGATTGCTGGCGACCGGCGCTGGCGCGGCCGACGACGGACAGGCCCCCAAGGCCCGCGTGGCCCTGGTGTTTCTTTCCAACAGCGCCGAACACGAAATCTGGCCGTACCCCGGCTACGACTGTGCGGCCCGCCACCAGGAAATCGTCAAGGCCCTGAAACAAGGCTGTCCGCAGGTCGAGTTCCTCCCCGTCGTGGTGCCGCATCCGGCGGACGTGCAGAAAGCCATCGCCCTGAAGGACACCGTAGACGGATACCTGGTGTACACCGTCACGCTCAACTGGGGCTTGACGCCCTGCCTGCACCAGATCGGCAAGCTCCAGAAGCCGATGCTCGTGGCCGACGAGTACCTGGGCGGTTCGGGCGTGTTTCTGGTCGGCTTGAGCGGCATGGCGCGACAGGGTCTGGCGGCCGGCGCCGTGTCAACTACGCGGATCGACGACCTGGTGGCCGTGGCCCGTCTGTTCGCCGACGTGAAGAAGCCCGGCACCACTCCCGCTTCGTTCGCCAAGCAGTGCGAAGAGGCCTACCGGCGGACGTTTGCCGCAGGGGGCGATATGAAGTGCATCGAGGACAAGGTTCCGCTGACTCCGATCGGCGAGTGCATCCGGCGGTTGAAGGAGTCGAAGTTCCTCATCGTCGGCCCCGGCCCGGCAGGCCAGCAGCGGGAGTTCCTGGGAGCCAAGGCCATCTACATCGGGTTCGACGAATTC
>CAZFKF010000565.1:0-4486 GCA_964518805.1 uncultured Planctomycetaceae bacterium
CTCGATCCGACCGAGGCGACGCCCGATCACGATCCGGCCCGGCCGGATTTGGTGCTCTTCAACGGCGGGCTGTTCGAGTCGCGGGCCCTGCGCGACCGGATGGTGGAGGTGCTCACCGGCTGGTTTCGCCAAGAGGATCCCTCGTGGCAGCCGGTGGTGCTGGACAACGACCGGCTCGACCTGGCCGTGGCCCGAGGGGCGGCCTACTACGGCATGGTGCGCCGCGGCCAAGGCGTTCGCATCGCCGCCGGCCTGGCCCGCACGTATTACATTGGCGTCGAAAGCCAGCCGCCGTCGGCCGTATGCCTGGTGCCGGCGGGCGTGGAGCCCGGCCACGACGTGGACCTGACCTCTCGGAGTTTCGATCTGCGCGTGTCGGAGCCGGTCGAGTTCCCGCTGTTCGTGTCGAGCACGCGTCTGGTGGACCGCCCCGGCGAGGTTCTTGCGGTCGATCGCGAGCAGATGACGCCCTTGGCGCCCATCCGCACCGTGCTCAAGACGAGCAAGAAGGGCGAGACGGGCACGATTTCCGTCAACCTCCATGCCCGGCTCACCGAGATCGGCACCCTGGACCTGTGGTGCAGCCAGGTCGACGGCCGGCGCTCGTGGCGTCTTCAGTTCGACGTGCGTTCGGCCACGCAGACCGACGTTGCCGTTCAAGAGACCGCGGCCGAACGCGAAGGTCTGCTCGACGAAGCGATCTGGCAGCGCTGCGTGCCGCTGGTGGAAGCCACGTTCGGGCCCGAGGCCGAAGACAAGCCCGAGGGGCTCGTCAAGCGATTGGCCGCGTCCGTGGGCTCAAGCCGCAACGAATGGCCCACGTCGCTTCTGCGGCGGATCTGGGAGGCATTGATCGAATGCGAGCCCGGGCGGCGCAAGAGTGCGGTTCACGAGGCCCGCTGGCTGAACCTGCTTGGCTTCGCGCTGCGTCCGGGGTACGGGCTGGCGCTCGACGATTGGCGCGTGGCGGAAACCTGGCGCCGCCTGCAAGGCAACCTGGCGCATGCCGCACCGATGTGCCGGGCGGAATGGTGGGTCCTTTGGCGGCGGATCGCTGGAGGGCTCACGGCGGGACAACAGCAGGCCCTGGCCGATCCGCTCTTGGGACCGATCCGCGCGTTGCACCACCAGATGACCACGGGCCGGGGACGCGGCGGCGAGTTCAGCGCCGGCTCGCACGAGACGGCCGAGGTGTGGCGGTTCCTCGGCTCGCTGGAGTTGCTGGCCAGCGCATCCAAGATCGAGTTGGGCGGCATGCTCCTGGATCTCCTGCCGAAGCGCAAGGTCGAGGCCAGCCGGCCCGGCATCTTCTGGGCCCTCGGCCGTTTGGGGGCGCGCCAGCCGGTCTACGGTCCGCTCAACACGGTCACGCCCGCCGAAACCGCCGCTGCGTGGTTGAAGAAGCTCATCGAATTCGACGACGGCCATCCCATGGCCTTGTTGGCCGTGATGCAGATGGCCCGCCGCACCGGCGACCGCTATCGCGACGTGCCCGAAAAGCTCCGCACCCACGTCCTCGACTGGCTCGCCCGGCATGAGGCCCCGGACCACTTCGCCCAATTGGTGCGCGAAGTCGGCCAACTGGATGCGGAGGAGCAGGGCCTAGTGTTCGGCGAGTCGCTGCCCAAGGGACTGCGGATCGCGTAGCAACTCGGACCAGTGAAGCTTGTTTCGCCGCTAGGCTTCTGCTACCGTAGAGGAAGCACTCCGTTCCCGCCACGCCATCCGAGGAGCCACCATGAAGCTTCACCCCGCCTGGCTTGCCGTCGTCTGGTCCCTGGTTGCGGCGACGTCGTTTGCCTTCTCCACAGACGAGAACCTCATCGAGACTGACTGGCGCAAGCAAGACGGGATCGGCACGGCGCGGGCCCCGAGCACGTATGCCGCCGCCATCGAGCGGACCTTTCAGCGCGGCGACCGGCTGATCGCCGACCTGAAGGCTGCGGGCGTGAAGGTCGAGGAGAAGGCGAGCCGCTGGAATGCCATGCGCCAGGAATGGAAGGCGCTGGGCGCCGGCGGCACGAAGGACGGGCCGGCGTGGGAAGACCTCTGGCGGCGCGTGCACCGCCTGCGCAGGGAATTGGTCTTCTCGAACCCGTTGGCCAACGTGGGACCGCTGGCGTTCATCAAGCAGGTCCCCAGCATGTTCAGCCATCAGCTCACGCAGTATTACGGCAGTTGTGCCCGGCCCGGCGGCGGCGTGTTCGTGCTCGACGCTCCCGGGCGCTCGATGCAGTGCCGGCAACTGGCGCCCGGGGCCCTGCCGCTGGGAAGCTATCAGCATCTGGACGTGTCGTTCGACGGGCGCAAGATCCTGTTCGCCTACTGCCACGCCGAGACCGCGCCGGCGCATCGCGAGAGCCACCTGGACCGGTTTTATCATCTCTACGAAATAAACGCCGACGGGACGGGCCTGAAGCAGCTCACCGGCGGAGAATACGACGACTTCGCCCCGCGCTACCTGCCGGATGGGAAGATCGTCTTCATCTCGACGCGCCGCGGCGGATTTCATCGCTGCGGCCGGGGCCCGTGCCCGGTCTACACGCTGGCTCTGGCCAACGGCGATGGTTCGGACCCCCACCCGATCTCGTGCCACGAGACGCACGAGTGGGATCCGGTAGTAACGGCCGATGGTCGCGTGCTCTACACGCGGTGGGACTATGTGGACCGCAACGCGGTGTTCTACCAGCAGCTTTGGTCGGTGCGGCCCGACGGGAGCGACGTGCGGATCTTCTACGGGAACAACACGTTCAATCCGGTGGGCATCTGGGAGGCGCGGCCCGTGCCGGGCTCGAACCGGGTGATGGCCACCGCCGCCGCGCATCACGCGATGACCGCCGGCTCGATTATCCTGCTCGACGTGACCCGCGGCGTCGACGGCCCGGAGCCGATCGCCCGGCTCACGCCCGACGCCCTGTTTCCGGAAAGCGAAACGCCGGTGCGCATGGGCCGCAACAGCCCCAACGCGTGGCACAACCCCGTGGGCGTGACCAAGACGCCGGAGACTCCGCCGGAGGCCGAGCGCTGGCCCGGGCACTGCTACCGCACGTCGTACCCGCTTTCGGAGAAATACTTCTTCGCGGCCTACAGCTTCGATCCGTTGATTGGCGAGCCCGAGGCCAACTGGCCCAACATGTTCGGACTCTATCTGGTCGATGGTTTCGGCAACAAGGAGTTGATCTACCGCGACGCGGAGATCTCGAGCCTGTGGCCCATGCCGCTTGGGCCGCGGGCCAAGCTGCCGGCGCTGCCGTCGTTGCTGGAGTCGACCAAGGAAAAGGATGGCGTCTTCCTCTTACGCGATGTGCATGCGGCTTGGCCACCGCTCCCGCAGGGCTCGGTGAAGCGGCTGCGGATCGTCCAGGTGCTGCCCAAGACCACGTGGCACGCCAACGATCCGATGGTGGGCCTGGCCAGCGCCTCGCCCGGCAAGCAGGTGCTGGGCACCGTGCCCGTCGAGCCCGACGGCTCGGCCTATTTCCGCGCGCCGGCGGGCATTCCGCTGGCGTTTCAAGCCTTGGACGAGTTCGGGCAGGCCATGCAAGTCATGCGCAGCGTGACCTATCTTCAGCCGGGCGAGAAAGCCTCGTGCGTTGGGTGCCACGAGCAGCGTGACACCGCCCCGCCGCAAGGCCGTGCGCCGGCGGCGCTTGCGAGGGCGCCTTCGGCGATCCAGCCCGGCCCCGACGGCTCCAAGCCGCTGAGCTATCCGCTGCTGGTGCAGCCGGTGCTCGACCGGCACTGCACGGCATGCCACAACGCCAAGAAGGCGGAAGGCAAGATCATCCTCACCGGCGAGGCTCAGGGGCACTACACGGCGTCGTACAACGCCCTGGCGCCCCGGGTGTCGTTCGCCGCCTGGGGAGGCAAACCGGGCGATTTCCGGCAGGTCAACAGCGAACCGCTCACCCAGCCCGGCTTCTTCGGGGCCCGCAACGACCCCTTGATGAAACTACTCCGCAAAGGGCACTACGGCGTCGCCCTCGAGCCGTCCGACTACGAGCGCCTGGCCACGTGGATGGACGCCAACGCCCTGTTCTACGGGACCTTCGACCCGGCCGACCAGGCCCTCCAACTCCGCGGCCAGCGAATCACGGGCCCGAAGCTCGAATGACGGCCTCGCGTTCAGCGAGACGTCAGCATCATGATCGGGTGATCGCAATCATCCAAGCGTGTCGGGTTCGCGGCCCCAATTCCGATGCTGGAGTCTCGCGAAAGGTCATTCAGCGCGCTCGATCGTCATGCGATGGCCGTAGGCATCTCTTAACGACAGACTGGAAAGTCCGTCCTATGGCGTCCACAGGCCGCTGGTCGCACGTGCCCGGCCCGGCGTGCGGGTTTCGCTTCCGAAATCCCTTAGACACCGCAGGGCGACGTCAAGGCGTTGAGCGACGGCGGCCGGGTCGCAGAATTGGCGACGCTCGCCAAAGAGCCACTCGATCCAGTTGAGCGCCCCGAGCAGGGCGCCGCTGCGGTCGAAGACTTC
>CAZFKF010000566.1:0-4477 GCA_964518805.1 uncultured Planctomycetaceae bacterium
AAGTTCGACGAGAGGACGTTGAAGCGGTGCTTGGCCGCCCAATCCACCTCGTTCTTCCATTGATCCCAGTTCCACCAATAGGAGGTGTACTCGCAATCCATCATGTACTGGCGCATGGGCCAGCGCGGACGCTGGACCGCGTCGATTCCGGCTGCCGGCAGCGACGGCCGCCGCGGAACGTACTCGCCGTCGGAGAAGAATCCCACGCGGCAAAAACGCTCCAGGTAGAAGTAGACGCCGTAGAGCGTCCCGCGCGGACTCCCGCCGATGATGACCACATAACGCCCGGCGCCGTCGTCGATCGACTTGACCAGAAACCCGTCGTCGCCCAGGTCGCCCGGCACGCGCAACTTCCCCGCCGCGGTCAACGACTCGGTCGGACGACACCGCCCGATCGCAAACTGCGCCGCAGTGCCTTCGACCCTGCAAAGGCCCTCGCCATCGACGGTCGCCGGCTTGCCGACGATCTGGGCGGCGTACTTCTGGAATTCCGCACGAGCGTGCGTCTCAGGCAACGAGACGGGCCCGGCGGCGTCTGCCTGCGGCAGCGAGACCATCATCGCCAGGACGACCAGAACGACGGTTTTCACGGCAGAAGACTCCTCGTGACGTATGCGGAATCGACTCAAGGCCCGCCGCGTTGAACGCTCGCGGCCGTCGCCATGTCATTCGGTTTGTCAGTTTGCGAAAACGGCCTTCGCGAGCCGCACGAGCTGGCTGTGGGTGTCTGCCGGGATATGGCCGTTGTCCACGTCGATCGGCACGTTGATCGTGATCGCCCCACCGACCTTCTTGATGCTCCGCACGAACTGGAACAACTGCTTGTCGGTGTAATGGCAGAACTGGTCGGGGATCGCGGGATTGAAGGTCAAATCGATCGGCAGAAGGCAGTGCCACTGAATGCCGTCGATCCGCGGGCCGTCGGGCAGGTAGTAGCGAGCCTCCTGGCCGCGTTTGCGCAGCTTGCGCTCGGCCGTCACCACGATGTCGCCGCCCGGGGGGAGGAAGTCGCGGCGAATCTTGCCGTCTTCCAACAGATGAATCTCGCCTGCGTGATAGTCGGAGAGCTTGCAGACCGGGTTCACCGGTCCCCCGCAGCAGAACTCGGCGCCGCTGAAGGCCACGGCGGCGTCCGGATTGCCCGCCCTGACAGCCGCCAGGTACTTGTTCCAATACGCGTCGGGGTGCTGGCTGCACGAATCAAACCACCAGCCGTGGTGAAGCGCACCGAACTTGAGGGAATACTGCCGGAGGAACTCGAAATACCGATCGGTGTGTCCGTCCGAGGCGTAGTCGAACGCCTGCTGGAGGAACGGATCAGCCGCCTGCTCCGAAGGAATGTAGAGGATCAAGCGTTTTCCAAGGGGCTTGAGCCGTTGGGCAATCTCCAGGGCCAGGTCGCGGCGCGGCGTGTGGCCGGGCGACTTAGCGTCGAGGTACGGGTTGGGGCTGCACAGGTAACCCGTGCACTGGCCCAGGGTGAAAATCAGCCAATCCGCGCGGGTCTCCTGGAATTGCCGGATGAAGTGGTCGAGGTCGAAGCGGTCGACCGTGCGGTTGAGGTCTGCGGTCTTTTCTTCCGGCGTGCTGCCCTTGGGCGTCACCAGGTAGTGCGTCATTACGCCGTAGGAGCCCCGGGCCATCCAAGCGGCCCGGTTCTTCGCTCCAGGCGGAGTCGTCGCCGCGCCCGCCGGCCCCTCGGCGCCCCAAGCATCCGCAACCATCGATGCAGACAAGACCACCGCAACCATTTCGAGAAATGGCCATCGTGACATTCGATATCTCCCTTTCAACTTGTCCTATTGACCCCTGTATTGAAAATGATCCTGGTGCAAGGCTTTTCTCCCTTGTTTCCCGGCCTCCCGTTGGTCGGCCTCGCTCATTGGCTGCGCAGGGCTCAATAAGTGGCTGTTCAGGAATTACTCCGGGATTTCGTCGGCAAATCCCCTCACCCCCTGCCCCTCTCCCGTCCAACGGAAGAGGGGAGTAAATGCTGGACGCCCCCAAAAACAAACACTCTTGCCGTCCGCATGCCACGCCGCAAGGCGGCCAACCGCGGCCGTTGCGCCGGCGTCACTTCGATCCGGCGTTATTGGCGATCTGCACGTTTCCCGCGCTGCGGTTCGCGACTCGCTGCGGGCCGTGGAAGATGTTGTCGGTGATCACGGCCCGGCGCACCCCCTCCTTGAGTTCGATCTGCGGCTTGTTTTCCCGGAACTCGCAGCCGCGCACCAGCACGCTGCCGCCTTCCGCTTGAATGGCGTGCCGTCCGGCGCGTTGGGAGTCCCACTGGACGAACGTGCAATCGCTAAAGCCCACCGTGCCGCTGCCGGCGATCTTGGCGATCTGGTGGCACGGCCCCCAGAAGGCGCAGTTCACAAAACGAACGCTTCCCGTGTGCGTCTTGGCCACATCGACCATCGTGGGGTCCGGGCCGTGAAAGGAGACGAACTCGCCGTTGGTGATCAGCAGGCCGAACGGCGCGCTCTGATCGACCACGACGGCCGTCTGGCAGTCGTCGGCCCCGATTCCCAGGAAGTTGCCGTTGCACGTCCCGGCCTTGGCGGCGTTGAATCGGTAGCCCACGTGATAGCCGAAACAGAACGTGTTCAGCACGTATTGCCAATCGCTGCGCGAGAAGATGAAGGCTTCGCCGTGATCCATCTGCCATTGGAAGAGCTTGGGCTTGGCGCTCCACCACGGGTTGAAATGGACATTCTCGATCCGGCCGATGTCGTAGATGGCGTCGACCCAAACGCCGCGCCGCAACGGTTGCCCCTGCACGTTGCGAATCAGGTGGCGTTCGTTGTGGGTGGCGTCGATGCCGTTGTAGGGGTTCAGCAGTTCGACGTCGAGCACGGCCGGGTTCTTGCCCCGCATGGCAATCGCCCAGGGGTAGGGTTTGGGCACGTCGTCTTGGACCTGCTGGGGGTAGTGCAGCACGACGCCCTTGAGCGTGCTGTTGGTGTTGAGGGTGATGAACGGCGGCCCGTCCTCTTGTCCGGCCCCTTCGGTGACCAGAAAGGTGGTGCCGTCGTCGGTGGGCTTGGGCAGTCCGCGGTCACGGAGGCCGTTGTGGGCCGGCACGGATTCCCAGATTCCCTTGAGCGTCACGGCCGATGGAACGTTCAAGTGCCCGGCAAAGAAATAGACGCCCCGCGGGGCCAGCACCGCGCCGCCGCCGGCCTGGGCTGCGGCGTCCAGGGCCTTCTGGAATGCGGCGGTGTCGTCGGCCTTGCCGTCGCCCTTGGCACCGTAGGCCAACACGTCGTACTCCTTAGCCAAGACCGGACTCGGCGCGGCGAATGCCGCAGCCAAACCCAGGATTCCAAGCCAACCAGGCAGCCCTCGCGATGTCTGTCTCATCGTAACCTCGGTTTCTTGATGACCCCGCGACCCGCGCGGGATGGACCAGCGTTTCTCGAAAAAACGCACGAATTCCCTTGGGGGCGGTTCCCATCGCCCTCATCGATGCCACGGCGGGGCCAGGAAGCCGATGGCCTCGTCAAAGGTGGCTTTGCGGCGGAAATCGGCCGGATCGTAGCCCGGGACCGCCGAATCCTTACGCACCCAGCGCGGATGCTGCCGGCCAAAGTAGCTCCCGTAGAACTGGTAGTTCGTATCCACCCAGCGGCTCACGATCATCAACTCCATGGCCGTGAGCATCTTCGAGTGGTCGTCCTTGGCGTTCTTCGGATGCGCGGCGTTGGTCAATAGAGCGATCATCGGGCTCGTGGGACAGCCGAGATGCTTGGGCGGGAGGTAGGCGCCGTTGTAGTTGCCCCGGTCTCCCTCGATGAATGACGTGAACTCGGGAATGATTGGGCCGGCCAGTTGTTTCCGAGCAAGCTCTTCGTAGGACGTGTTGTAGAACTCGGTGATTTCTCCGGTGAGCCTCAGCTTTCCGGCCGGGTTGCTCGCGCCGTGGCATGCGACGCATTTGCGGTCGAAGATCGGCTGGATATCCGCCGGGTAGTGAACGACCTGGCCCGGACGGCCGTCGCCTCCGTTGGCGACAAGGTCGCACGGCTGCGGTTGGGGAATGCTCGGCGGTCGGTCGAGCGCCAACGGCGTCGTGGATCCGCCGAGGGCCACCGCGCGATTGGCCTGACCGTGACAGCCCCCGCAAGAGCGGACCTCGCCGGGCACGTAGTTCACATACGTCCGCTCACGCTGAAGTTCCCGGAAGTCCTTATCCAGGGCCTGGAAGAAGATGCTGCGGTTGGCCGGCACGAGGAAGTGGGCCGAGCCGTCCTTCTCTACGGGCACGACGCCCCACTGCACGCGCGGCCACAACGCGGCCTTCCAACTGGAACTGCTCAGCGACGGATCCCAGCGCCGGCCGGTGGACCAATAACGCGGCAGGGCCTCGTTGATCCGCAGCCATTTGACTTGCCCCGGCTCGATCCCTTCCATCCCCTGGTAGACGTTGGCCACCATGCACACCGCCTGTTGGCTGGCCGCGTACTTGGGGTCG
>CAZFKF010000567.1:0-4466 GCA_964518805.1 uncultured Planctomycetaceae bacterium
AAGAGCGAGAGAAGGCCGCCGAGATCCTCGAAAAAGTGCTCCAGGAACCGCGTGTCGCTACGGCCGAGGATCGCTTCGTCCTGGCGAAGCTCTACTTGTCGCAGGGGCCGACGAAGTGGGCGCAAGCGGCCCGGCAGTTCCGCACCCTGCTGGGCTCCGCCCCGAACGATACCATGTACCTCGGTACGTACGTTGCCGCGCTCTTGGGGCACAAGGAGATCGACCTGGCAGAACGCTACACGAACCAGCTCGAGAAGCTCGCGCCGAACCAAATGGCCACGGTGACTCTCCGGGCGCGGGTGCTTTACGAGTCTGGAGAGTTCCCGAAGGCAATGGAGTTGCTCAAGAGCTACTGCGACAAGCCGGAATCCAAGGGGGAAGACCGCCCGACACGGGTCGCCCTGATTGCGGCCACCCTCGAAGACCTCGGCCGCCGGCTCACCAAACCCGACCAGCAAGCCACGTCCAAGCAATTTACCGAGGAGGCGGAGAAGCTGTACCGGCAATACGTCCAACAGCGTCCGGAACAGAAGCTCGTTTTGGCCGGATTCCTCGCGCGCCAGAAGCGGATGGATGAGGCCCTCACCCTGGCCGAAGAAGCGTGGCCCACGAGCAGTCCGGAACTGATCGCCAACGCGATGCTCTCGCTCTTCGGCGGCGGGGCCTCCGGCACCGCGCAGGACGCCCGGGCAGAGAAGATCCTCCTGGCCGCCATCGACAAACACAATCGGCCCGTCTCCTTCCTCACCCTGTTGGCCGATCATTTCAGCGTCCAAGGCCGCTATGAAGAGGCGGAGGCCGTTTACCGGGAAATCCTCCGAGGTGATCCCAAGAACACCTTGGCCCTGAACAATCTCGCCGTGCTGCTGGCCCTGGAGCGCAAGAACCTTGAAGAGTCGGAAGAACTCGTGGAGCGGGCCATCGAGTACACGGGCCCCTCGGCGAATTCGCTCGATTCCCGAGCGTTGGTCTACCTGGCACGGGGTGAGCCGGCGAAGGCTCTGACCGACATCGAAGCGGTTCTCGCGGATTCTCGCGTGGCAATGGCGTGTTTTCGCAAGGCCCAGATTCTCGTCGAACTGGGGCGTCGGGACGAGGCCCGCCAGTCGCTCCAGGAGGCCCAAAAGCTGGGGTTGAAGGCCGGACTGCTCCATCCGCTGGAACGGCCCGGTTACGAGAAGCTCTGCAAGGCGATCCTCTGAAGGACTCCTTCCTTGTCGTTCCCGGCGAGACAACTCGGGCGCTTCCCGTTTGATGGTTCAGAGTCCCGGCCACCGTCTTCCATGGTTCCGACGAAGGCCATTGTGCAAGGCGCCGTATGATGCAGACCGTTCCCGATCGGATTCGCGATCACATTCAAGAGAAGGCGGCCATTCTTGAGCAGCTCCGCGACGAGTTGCACAAGGCGGTCGTCGGGCAGGACCGGATGATCTCGCGGCTCTTGGTCGGCATGCTAAGCGAGGGGCACATTCTCCTGGAAGGGGTTCCCGGATTGGCCAAGACGACCGTGATCAAGGCCTTGGCACAGGCCCTTTCCACGGGGTTCAAGCGGATCCAGTTCACTCCCGATCTGCTGCCAGCCGACCTGGTCGGGACGATGATCTACGTTCCCACCAAGGGGAGATTCCGCACCCGCAAGGGGCCGATCTTCACCAATTTCATTCTCGCCGACGAAATCAACCGTGCGCCCTCGAAGGTTCAGTCTGCCCTTTTGGAGGCCATGCAGGAGCGGCAGGTGACCATCGGCGAGACCACGCATCGGCTGGAGGGCCTGTTCCTCGTCATGGCCACCCAGAACCCGATCGAGCAGGAGGGAACCTATCCGCTCCCCGAGGCTCAGGTCGACCGCTTCATGCTCAAGGTCATGATCTCCTACCCTGAGCCCGAGGAAGAACGCGGCGTGCTGGACATGACGACCTTCGCGAGCCCTCAGGCCATCCGGCCGGTGCTCAAGGAGGAGGACGTGCTGGCGATGCAGGCCCTCGTGCGCATGGTGTACGTGGACGACCAGGTGAAGGATTACGTGATCCGCATCATCAACGCCACCCGGGCGCCGGCGAAATGCGGCATCAAGAGCCTGGTTCCGCTGATCGAGTACGGGGCCTCGCCGCGGGGATCGATCTACCTGGTGCGCGGCGCCCAGGCCCTGGCCTTCCTGAACGGGCGCGGTCACGTGACGCCGCAAGATGTCAAGGACATTGCGTACGACGTGCTGCGCCACCGCCTGATCCTCACCTACGAAGCCGAAGCCGAGCGCACGACCACCGAAGACGTGATCAAGACGGTCCTCGGCGCCGTTCCGGTCCCCTAGCCCTTCCGAGCCTCCATGCCACAAGACGTCCCGGCGATCCTCAGGAAAGTCGAGCAGTTAGAGATTCTCGCCAGGCGGCTGGTCGACGAGCTCTTGGCCGGGGCCTATCGCAGCGTGTTCCGCGGCCGGGGAATCGAGTTCGAGACCGTGCGCGAATATCAGCCGGGCGACGACATCCGGGCGATCGACTGGAACGTGACCGCTCGCATGGACCGCGCATTTGTCAAGCAGACCCGCGAGGAACGGGAACTGACCGTCCTGTTGATGGTCGACATCTCGGCCTCCGGCGCGTTCGGCACGGTCCGCCGGTCGAAACTCGAACTGGTCGTCGAGATGGCGGCGTTGCTGATGTTCTCGGCGATCCAGAACAACGACCGGGTCGGGCTGATCACGTTCTGCGACCGGGTGTACAGCTACTTCCGGCCGGCCCGAGGAAGGAGCCACGTGCTGCAGCTCATTCGGCAACTGGTCGCCCTGGAACCGGTCGCCGGCGTGACCTCGCTCGAAGCCCCCTTGGAGTTTGTCACCCGCGTCGTGAAACGCCGATCGGTGGTCTTTCTGTTCAGCGATTTCCTGGCCCCGCCCGTCCGGCAAACCGCCCGGGCCGGTTCAGGGACTTCGTCAGACCGTGGCGCGGTGACCTCGCCCTTCGGGTGGTCGACTCGCCGCGCCTTGGGAATTGGCCGGCGGCGACACGACCTGATCGCCGTAACGGTCAGCGATCCGCGGGAACAATCGCTTCCCGATTTAGGCCTCGTATCGTTCCAAGATGCCGAGACAGGTCGGGTCGTGGAGGTCGACACGCGGCATCCGGAAGTACGCAAGGACTTCCGGTGGCGAGCGACGCGGCGGTCGCAAGAGCTGTCACGGCATTTGAGTCGACTGCAAATCGACGAGTTGGCCATCCGTACGGACGAAGAGTGTCTGACGAGCCTGAGACGGTTCTTCAAGGCTCGCAAGCGGCGATTCCGGCGGCAGGAGCATCCAGCGAGCACCTAGCCGAGGGAAAGTGACCGTGATGAAGTCGCGAAGCGTTGGCCTGCTCCTCTGGATCGCTACGTTTGTCCTCGGTGGTCGCGCCGAAGACTATGGCGAAGGGCCCCGCGATCCGCAGAACGTGCCCAGGACTGCGCAATCGAAGGTCGAGCAAGGCCCCGTGCAGCTCGTCGTCGAAGTGCACCCCGTGCCCGCCCGGGTGTCGGACGATCTTACGCTCACTCTGACCATCGATTATCCACGCGACACCACGATTCGAGCCCCGGCGATCCGCGTGTCCCCGGAGGACTTCCTGGTTCGTCATTGCCAAGAGAGCCGAAAGGCGGACGGAGGCCGAGAGATCCTCAAGCAGGTCTGCACGCTTGAGCCCGCGCGAACCGGGCACCTGACCATCCCGCCTTGGACAGTCAAGTTCAAGAGCGCCCAAGGAAAAGTCAGCGACGCTGAGGAGTCCCTTCAAAGCGGAGCGATCGATGTGGAGGTCACTTCGATGGTCGCCGGCACCGCCTCCCTGGAAATGCTTCGCCAGCCAGCCGGCTTCGTCGCGTTGCCCAAGTCTCGCGGCCTCGCGGGGTGGTTCGTGGCGGCGGCGATTGCAGCGGCGGCTGTGGCTTCGGCGGCGTTCCTGCTATGGACGAGAATGCGGCGGCATCCCGTGGTGGCCGTTGTCGGACTGTCGGCCCAGGAGGAGGCGCGCAAGGGACTCGAGCGATTGGCCGAGGAGAGTTGGGCCGCTCGCGACGTCAAGCGGTTCTACGCGGAACTGACCGCAATCGTGCGGCGCTACCTGGAACACTCGACGGGCATCCGTACGCTGGAGCAAACGACGGAGGAATCGCTGCGCGAAATCGTCGAGCGCCATTCCTTGTCGGACCAGGCGACAACGGGTCTGCGCAGGCTCCTGGAATCGGCCGACATGGTGAAATTCGCCGCGTATCGCCCCGCGGAGAGCGAGACCGAGGAGGATTTCCGGCAAGCCAGGCTCTGCGTTGGCCTGCGCGTGCGTGCGGGAGGCGAGCCGTGAGCGACTTCCACCTCCAAAGCCCATGGTGGCTCCTGTTGCTCGTGCCGCTGGGATGCTTGGCGGTCCATGCCGCGCGTCGCCGCACCAACGCCGCGATCCTCTACTCGGAGGTGAGCCTGCTGAGCCTCCTGCCCG
>CAZFKF010000568.1:0-4465 GCA_964518805.1 uncultured Planctomycetaceae bacterium
TACGCCGATCCGCTTGTGGTCCAACGTGCCGGCCCAGGACCAGAACCCGCGGGTATGGGTGAGGTAGTTGTCGTCACGCGAAGCCGCCGAGGCGCCAAGTCCGCCGGGCGTCGCTGCAACTTCACGTGAGGAGGTTTCTGCCATGACTGGACTCCCGGCCGTCTATTTCAGGGACTTGATGAACTCAATCAGCGCCGTGATCTGGTCGTCGGACAACTGCCCCTGGTACACGGTCATCTGGTCCGGGTATCCTTTGCGAATCTTGGCCGACGGGGTGAGGATCGATTCGCGGATGTAATTGTCATCGACCTTGGTGGGCGGTGCGTTCTCGAACTCGTGCGTCTCGCCGTAGACGCCCTTGAAGCTGGGGCCGACTTTGCGTGTGCCGTCGGTCGAATGGCAGGCGGCGCAGCCGCGGCGGAGGTACAACTCGCGGCCCAACTCGGCCGGCGGGAGGTTCAGGAGCGCCTTTTCTGCGTTCTGCAGCCAGGTCTCGAACTCGCCCGGCCGGTGCACGATCACCTTGGCCAGCATGTCCGAATGGCTGGTGCCGCAATACTCGGCGCACTCCAGATCGTACTCGCCCGGCTGCGTGGCGCGAAACCAGGCCGTCGTGTAGCGGCCGGGCACCAGGTCCTGCTTCAGCCGGAACGCCGGAATGTAAAGGCTGTGGATCACGTCCTTCGACGCCAGGGTCAGCTTGACCGGTTCGTCGACCGGCACGTGAAGGTTGGAGTCGACGTAGCCGTTGGGGTATTGGAAGCTCCACGACCACTTCTGGCCCGAGACACGGATCTCGTACGCCCCGCGCGGGATGCTCCGCAGGTCCATGAAACCGGCGAATCCCAGGGCGAACATCACACACACCAGGATCAACGGGATGCCGCTCCACGTGATTTCCAGGAGCGTGTTGTGGCTCGCCGTCACGCCCGGCCCCACGCCCGGCCGGCGCCGGTAGCGGAACACGAAGAACGTCATCAGCGTGACGATCAAGATGAAGAAGAACGCGGACACGTAGAGGATGAAGTAGAATGCCGTGTCGACCCAAGGGGCGTACGACGAACTCTGCGGCGGAAGCCAGAACGAGCCGCCGGCCTGGCCTAGGGGCGGACTCGCCGCAACGTCTGCCAACAGAGAATGCGCAAGTTGAGCAACCGGCATCGTGTGGCCTCAACGGGATGGGGAATCAGATTCGTTGGGCAAGGCGGGGAGAGCTTCGCTCGGCGGTTTCGGCGGGGGCGGGAGACCCGCGCCGAGCGCGGGATCGGTTGCCGACGCGGTCCGCCGCGACTTGCGCACCTCGTACCGCCAGAACGCCAAGAGAACCGAGCCAAACACGACAAGCGTCACCAACCCACCCAGTCGCATGATCTTCACGGCCGCCGGGCCGTAGCGCCCCGCCTCGGCGTCGTAGTAGTAGCAGTTCAACAAGACCCGATCCACCGTCGAACCGATCTTGCCTTCGGACGCCTCCAGCAGGGCGAAGCGAAGCGTCTGCGGATTGTACTCGATGCCGTACAGGTACCGCGACACGCGGCCGTCGGGCGTGAGGATCATGGTCACCGCGCTATGGGCGTACTGCTTGGTCTCCGCCACGTAGACGTAGCCGAAGCCCACGCTTGCAGCAAGCCTCTTGATGTTCTCTTCCTTGCCCACCAGAAAATGCAATCCCGCCTTCGCCTCGGGACGGTTGTAGATCGAAAGGTACTTCTCTTTGGTTGCCTGGGCCCGGGCGGGTGACTCCTGTGGATCGATGCTCACGGTGACCATCTCGAACTTCTGGCCCAACGTCCAGTCCAGCTTCGCCAGGCCGGCGAACAACCCGTTGAGCTGGAGGCTGCACAACCGCGGGCAATCCGAGTAGTTCATCGTCAGGATCACCGGGTGCGTGCCGTCGAAGTACTTGGACAGCGTCACGGGCTCGCCCGACGACTCCAGGAACGGCAGGTCCCGCGGCACCGGGGCGTCGAGGTGCTCGTCGACGCCGACGTTCTGGAGGTCCTTGGGCAACGGCTCCATGCGGTCGATGGCCACGACCGGCGCCGCAATCCACAGGATAAGGACGACCGCCGCGCCGCAAGAAACGCCGGGATTCCATTTCCATGGTCGGCGGACGCCGGGGTTCTCCGGGGCCTGGCCATGGGATTTCACACTGGGCCCCTTGGGGGCAGCCCGCGCGTTACGAGGATCACGGTTTCGCATTTCCCTTCCCTCCCGCCGAATGAGCAGTTGCCGGTGGATTGGGAGCCGATCCGGACGCCATTTCCCGCACGACGATTTCCATAGCCCGGTCGATCGGGATCGCCGCCACGCCCTTGGCCTGATCGATCCAGCGATATTGCGTCAGTTTCGCCTGCTGGGCGGTGAGGGCCTGCTGGAGTTCGACGATCGGCGGGTCGACGTCTTTGATGCGGTACTGCGCTGCGGCGGCGCGGTAGTACACCACCTGCAAGGCGAACAGGATCGCCACGATCACGATCGCCCCCAGGAAGCCCACCAGGGCGATCGTCGGGGTCTCGACGTCGGACGCCAGCGGAGGGCTCGGCTCGATGGCTGGCCCGGCCGGAGATTCCGTCTTGATCTGGTCGTGATCGTCCATCGTCTCTTTGCGACCGTTTGTCGCGCCTTACCCGCTAGAAGTTCTCGAACGCCACCGACTCCGCGAAACGCGGATCTCGCAACGGCACCAGCGAACGGCTGACCGCCAACCGGATCACACTCGCAATGTAGAAGCAACCTAGCGCCGCCACAAGGCAGACGTCGATCGGGCCGAACGGAAGCCCCTCGTGGTCCAAGTTGGGCATCACCAGCCAGTACACGTCGATCCAATGAACCGCGAGCATCCACAGGGCCCAAAACGCAAGCGGCCCCTTGCGCCGTTTCACCTCGCGCGACAGGAGCCCGAAAAAGGGAATCAGCAAGTGACCGAACACGAGCCAAACCAAAACCGCGAGCCAGGGCCCGGTCTGTCGTACCTGGTACCAAGTCGTCTCCTCGGGGATGTTGGCATACCAGATCAGCAGGTACTGCGAAAACGCAATGTACCCCCAAAACACCACCGAGGCAAACAGCAACTTGCCCAGGTCGTGGTAGTGTTCTACGGTGATGAGATTCGTCAGTCGCCCGCTGGCTTGCAGGGCCATGGCCATGAGGATCAACAGCGATACGGCGCCGACAAAGGCCCCCGAATAATAGTAGATTCCGTAAATCGTGCTTGTCCAGTGCGGATCGAGGGACATCAGCCAATCGAACGACGCGAAGGTTACGGTCAGTCCAAGCACCAAAATCGCCGGTCCGCTCCTTCGCTCCATGCGAAGCGTCAGTTCGGGATCGCCGGAGCCGTCTTGCTCGGTCGAACGATCGAAGAAGAACCGGGCAATGAGCCACCAGATCGCAAAGTAGGCCGCCGCACGCATCGCAAAGAAAGGCACGTTCAAATACGGGGCCTTGTGCTGCAACGCCTCATCGTGCGCAACCGCTTGCGGGTTCGTCCATTCGTACAGGCTCGTATTTCCCCACAGCAGCGGCAGCACGATGGGCAGAAACAGCACCGCCATCAGCGGCACATTGCCGGCCAGGACCTCAGCCAGGCGGCGCACGATCACCCCCCATCCGGCCCGGGCCACGTGCAGCACCAGGACCAACAGCAACGCCCCCAGCACCATCCCGAGGATGTAGCAATAGCTCGTCAAGTAGGCGTGGAAGAAGTAGTGCATCTGATCGTGGCGGGCCAGTCCAAGCCCAATCCCCAGCGCCAACGCCACCGCCCCGGCGACCTGGAGCCCCAGCACCAGACGAGGCGAGAGCCCGTCGAGAGTCGTCTGCTGCGGCGAGAGGTCCACGGTGGCATGGGGCTTCATGGCTTGGCAGGTCCCTGGGAAAGCGATGGCCGGATCTCGGCGGGCACGTCCTGGATCGTCGCGTTCTCGCTTCGCTGGAGCGCTTTGACGTAGAGCACGATCGCCCAGCGATCGGCCACGGGAATCTGGGCTGCGTAGCCCGGCATCGTGTTCAGCCCGTGGGCGATGGTGTTGAAGAGTTGCCCCACCGGCTGCTCGCGCACGTTGGCCACGTGGAGCGATCGGGGCTGCACCCAAGTGGGCTCGATCCGCTTGACGGCGCGCAGGTGGACGATTCCGTCGCCCTCGCCAGCCAGGCCGTGACACGTGGCACAAAAGACGTTGAAGCGTTCGCGTCCCCGCTGCATGTGCTCTCCGTCGACGGGAATCGGCAGCTCAGTGGTCCATTGGCCGTCGACCTGGCCGCGGTGGTAGCGGGAATCGGCCTCCAACCCGCCTGCCGGAATTGTGTTGGGCACCACCGGCCGGGAAACGCGATCGTCGGCGAAAAACCGCCCCACGCCCTGCGACTGGTAGCGGGGCTGGAAATCCATGTCCTGGATGATATGCAGCCGCGGCGTGGCCGAGGGCACCTCGCGCACGCGGGCGATCCACAACGGCGGCAA
>CAZFKF010000569.1:0-4461 GCA_964518805.1 uncultured Planctomycetaceae bacterium
GTTGACTTGCCACCACCAGGAAATTCCAGGAAAATCAAGACCCAATGTGCGGAAACTATGTTGGACTGAATCCACTCCAGCGGTATAAGGTGCCCGTTTCGAGTGAAAAAAGCAACGCGGGCTGCGTAGACCAGTTTATCACGCCCCTCGTACTTCGGGTGCAACAGCTTGGAGAGTGCGTGATGTCCGCCATGAAACCGACGGATGTTAGAGGCTTTACCAACATACATCAGACGTTCCTCGGGTTTGGCGATTGGTTGAGGATTGTTCTGCTCAGGCTGCGGCAGGAATTGGACAACAACTTCCCCTTCCCCAAGAGGAATATCTGGTATCGCAACTGGTGTGGCCTGCACACGATCACGAACAGTGATAAAGTAGATCGGATAACAAGGCTTTGGCGGACGGGGAGCTTTCGCTCTTATTTTTCTCACCTGAGCTTCGGTTAGCTGATCGGCCCGATCCATCTTCAGCAACCGGAGACATTGGGCAACGTAGCGACGACAGTTCCCCCAGGACTTCCCGAAAGGTCCCATCGGGTAATGCGGCGAGTCGTAGCCGTGGACGACTCGCTCGATTCGGAGAACGACGCCGCGGTCGCGGTCGATGTGATCGCTCGCCAGAGCCTCGAATGGCATGAGAGGCCCATCGCCGCTAAGCCATGCCTCAAGGGGACTTGGCGTACGCGGACGAATCGACTCTCCCGATATTCGGATGAAATGAGGTCGCATGGGTGGTACCCGATGAATTTTCGAGCGGAGACAGCAAACGCGCAGTGGTCGCTATTCTACGGCTATCAAGTGACAGCTTCCAGCCTTCGCTTTCGCAAGCCGAGTTACCGCCCAATTTGCCATGGGCGGCGGTGAGGTTGTTGGAGAAGGATCAAGACCGCGGTCGGACGTTGGCAACTGGCCGGGCTTTGATGCCCGTCAGGACCGCTCGTTCCGAACGATGAGGGACAACTTCGACTGCGCGAATGACTGGGGTAGCAGAGGCCGTCACAAAACGATCGCTATGGCCGGCTGAAAGAACTCTCGAACCCAGGAAGAAGTCCCCCCACAAATCCCCCCACAAATGAACAGAATCTGCATTTGGTTGAAGCGTAGTCGAAAAATGGTGAAAGCGTAATGCCTTGGCGCATAGGGACTTCGGAAAGTATGATGAAAGCATGGTTGAAGCATGGAGCGACTTCGGAACCGAGGGTTGGGGGTTCGAGTCCCTCCGGGCGCGCTTACGGCGTAAGGACTTACGGCGACAGCCGAACTTGCCCGTACTAAATTCCGTACCAAATAACGCGCCCCGCCTGCTGCAACAGACGGGGCGCGAGAGCCAAACCTTGCGGTCGGCTTTGGGTGTTCACTCAACGACTGGAGGTTTGGTATGGCATGGCCGAACAAGATCTGGGGGATCGACACCGGGACGCAGCTAGTATTGGAAGAATGAGCAAGCACGAGTCCTGCCTATTCTCTCATAACTAGCTGCGTCCCCGTTTTAACCCTCTCTCATAACTAGCTGCGTCCCCGTTTTAACCCAGGGAACAGGTTGCCCCTGCTGATGGGCGCTACTTGGGATCTCGCCAGACTGGTGGAATGGTCAAGGATGTCTTGGGCAACCGCTTCAGGCAGAGAAACCAATCCAGGCAGCGGGTGTCGTCCGCTGGCTTGGTCATTCGTTCCTGAGCGACACCGCACGAGCCGGGCGGCGGCACGATCACCTCATCGCCGGGGCGCCAGTCGGCGGGGGTGGCGACCTGGTGCGTATCGGCCGTTTGCAGGGCCACAAGCAGACGGAGGAGTTCGTCGAAGTTGCGCCCCGTGCTCAACGGGTAATAGAGCACGGCCCGGACCTTGGCTTCAGGATCGATGACGAACACCGCGCGAACCGCGTGCGAGTCGTCGGCCGACGGCTGGAGCATGCCGTACGCACGAGCCACCTCCATCTTCAGGTCGGCAATCACCGGGAAGGTGACCTCGACGTTCTCCATCCCTTTGTACTTGATCTTCTCCTTGATCGTCCGCAACCAGGCGATATGGCTGTAGTTGCTGTCGATCGAGAGGCCGAGGAGCTTGCAGTTGAGGGCGTCGAATTGCGGCATCAACGTGGCGAACGCCATGAACTCGGTCGTGCAAACCGGCGTGAAATCGGCCGGATGGCTGAAGAGAATCACCCACTTGCCCTGGTAATCCTGAGGGAAATGAACCGTACCTTGGGTGGTGACCGCTTTGAAGCCCGGGGCTGGCTCGCCGATGAGCGGGATCCTCGCGCAATCTCGTTCATGGCAACCGAGCGAAGGGGCGGCGGGCTGAGTGGGGTGTTCCGCGGATGTCATCCTGATAATTCCTTTTAGTCGAGAGACTGTCTTGCGTTGTCAGCCGGCGTGCAGACTATCGGGCGCCCCGGTCCGGGATCGGTTGCGGGTTCTGCGATTCGGCGGTCGTCAAGGGCTGGCAGCACGGTCTTGGTGCTGCACTTGTCACCACCGTCCATGGGGTAGCGGCCGGTACGGCATACATGACGCGGGGGTAGTAATAGCCGCACGGATTGCAGTAGCATGTGCAGCAGCCGTAGCCGGGATAGCACACCGGGCGGGCCGCAGTGTAGTAGTACACGGGGGCGCAAGGGCAGCAGCCGAATCCGCAGGCCGATGCGGATGCAGCCGATCCCCATGATAGCGGCAGTACGAGCAGGATCGCGAGCAAACGAATTCGTGACATGCTGACCTCCTGTGCTGGGAAATGAAGTCGCAGGATTACTTCTTCCAAAGCCCGTGGAGATTGCACGCAGCCCTGGCGGTGACCTCTTTCGCGCTGGTCGTGAAGACCGCCTCGGGCTTCGCGTCTGCTTCGAGGAACTGACGGCACACCCTGCCGTCGGCAATCAGTTCGATCCAGGCAATGTGATGGGCCTTGCTCATCGGGTGCGCGCTGGCCCCGACTTTGACCTTGTATCCTCCATCAATGGTCTCGATCACCGGCTGGTGTTTTCCAGCCATCGCACCCGACGTATTCTCCTCCAGGAGTTTCATGGGTTTGCCACAGTGGACCAGCGAAGGCATCCCCGATTGCAGAACCTCTACGATCGTGCCGCAGACCTCGCACTTGTAGACCTGCAGACGCTTCTCAGGCGTCTTCTCCGAGGCTGCTTCGCTCCGGACGCTGCCCGCCAAGAGTGCTCCCGCACCGACACCCGCCGCCGTCAAGAATACGCGTCGCTTCATGGTATGCTCCTCAACAACGAAAGAGGGGGAAATCCGCAAATCCAACAGTCGCGGCCGTCATCGGTTCTTTCTCGAACGATCGGTGGACGACGCGACCACGGGTATGCCAAAGTCGTGATGAACGCATTGTCCCAATGCCATCGTTTCCATGTCAGTCAGGCCATTCAGCCGGACTCGAACTCGAACCTGTCGCCGACGTGGCAGGCGAGGCACCGCCCCGCAAAAGCATTCCACAGTGCGACGCTGGCGCCCATGCCCGTGCAATGGCAGGGGGCCAGCAAGCGCACCCCCAGGCTCCGCAGCGCTTCGACCGTCCGGGCGATCCGTTCCGGCGATGCACCGACCAGGTGCATCCCTCCGATCACGGCGAAGACCGGTTGGCCCCGCGAGAGATCCGCGATGTAACGCAGCGTGTTGATCACGCCGCTGTGCGCACAGCCGAGCAGCACGACGACTCCGTCCGCGGTCTGGATGAAGATCGACTGGTCGTCTGCCAGAGGATCGGGTTTCGAGCAGGCGGCGTCCAGGAAGAACGGGCCGCCGGTGTCCTCGAAATCCGTCGTGCGCGGGACCTGGCCGGTGACCATCAGGCCGTCACCAACCGCGGTGGGCGACTCGGTGTAGACCACACGATCGCCGTGCTGGCGGAGGGCCTGGCGGACGGGGAAGGGCATGCCGATCTCACGCGAGGTTCCGTCCTTGTTGCGGGCATACTTCGCATCCAGCGCGGCCGGATGAAGATAGACTGTCTTCGGGCGATGGTTGCGCAAGACCTCGGCCAGGCCGCCCGTGTGATCGTAGTGACCGTGGCTGAGGACCACCGCATCGGCCTCGCGGAGCGGAATGCCCAGTTTGTACGCGTTGCCCGTCAGCACGCCACCCTGCCCGGTGTCGAAAAGCACGCGGTGTTCATCCCACTGGACCCAATAGGCCAGGCCGTGCTCTGCCAGCATGCCGGCGCCTTGGGCGGTGTTCTCTACCAAGACGGTGATACGGACTTTCGAAGTCATAAGAAGCCTTGCCCGATCGGCCTAGTGATCGCAGGTGTTTCCGCCGCATTGCAGCGTGCCATCCAGGTACGCGGAGACCAAGGTCTCGGGCGTCTCCGACGGCGCCCCTACGAGCACCTTGACGCCGCTCTGGCCGAAAAGCTGTTGGGCCCGCTGGCCCATGCCGCCGGCGATCACCAACGCGACGCCCTGCTGGTGAAGCCATCGGGGCAAGAGGCCGGGCTCGTGGGGCGGGGG
>CAZFKF010000570.1:0-4461 GCA_964518805.1 uncultured Planctomycetaceae bacterium
GGGGTCCACGTCGGACAAGAGGAGCTTTGTGTCAAGGATGCGCGCTCGATCGTCGGCACCGAGGCGCTCGTCGGGGTGTCGACCCACTCCGTTCATCAGGCCCGACAAGCAGTGCTCGACGGGGCCGATTACATCGGCGTTGGGCCGGTCTTCCCCTCGGAAACCAAGCAGTTCGAGCAGTTTCCGGGCGTGGAACTCGTCCGCGAGGTGGCGGCCGAGATCCGGCTGCCGGCGTTCGCCATCGGAGGCATTGGTCTGGACACGCTCCCTCGCGTGCTTGACGCCGGACTGCGACGCGTTGCCGTGGGCGCGGCGATTTCCAACTCATCCGACCCGGCTGCCGCGGTTCGAGCGTTCCTCGACGCCCTCCGTTGACCGCGTGCGAATCTCGTCGGTTGGCTGCGAAGGCTGCTTCGCGTCGGGCCGTTTCTCGCTCGCGAGGAGACGCTTCACCAGTTGACGGATCTCGTGAACGCACTGGGGATGGTAGCCGGGCCAGATGCCGCGAATGACCCCTTCGCGGTCCAGTACGAATGTCGTTGGCAGCCCCTGCATGGGGGCTACCTGGGCGAAAGCCCCTCTCGTCTGCCCCTTGGGATCCCAATAGGTCTGGACCGGTTCATCGAATTGCCGGAGAAAGGCCTCTGCATTCTCTTTGAGGTCTCCGAAGTCCTCATGGCGACCTTCGCCGCAAGAGACCAGGTACATCCGAAAATCCTGATGCCCGCGGAGTTGCCGGCCTAGCTCGACAAGCTCCGGGAACTCAAGGCGACAAGGGCCGCACCAAGTGCCCCAGAAGTTGACGACCGTCACGTTGCCGGCAAGGTTCTGAAGCGACGACGCCTTCCCAGCCCCCGTGAGCGGCTCCAGGGCGAAAGAGGCGATCTTCCTGCCCACGCCGGGCAGCCGGTCGGGAGTGTCGTCTGGGTGACCCGGCCCCATCTCCCGGAGGATCGTGGGAAGCATGAGAAACGATACTGCGGCAACGGCAACGAACACGCAGACTGCCGCGAGAGGCACGAATAGGCCGCGCGCAGAGCCGCCACGTCGCACGGCAACGCTCGGCCGGGCGGGGGGCGATGGAGGGTGGATCAAGGCTGAGTTCCTTCGAGGGATTCGTTGGGAGGACTGCCAGGGCGCAAACTCAAAGTCTACTATAGTGTGATCTGAGTTGTCCTCAAGGTGAAGCGAGCCCCTCGGATGTTGGAACGGATTGAAGTCGAACTCAAGTTCCCAGCGCCCGACCTGAAGGTCGTCGAACAGAGACTCCTCCACCTGGGGGCAAGCCCCTCCGGTGCGCGCCAGGAGAAGGACCTCTATTTCGCACACCCTTCCCGGGACTTCGCTGTCACGGACGAAGCGCTCAGGATTCGCCACTGCGGGCAGTCGGCCTGGATCACCTACAAAGGGCCGAAACTCGACGCCACAACCAAGACCCGGCGCGAGATTGACTTGCCGCTGTCGGGCGGGCCCGATGGCTTTGCTCCCTGGACGGTCCTGGTCGAGGCCCTTGGATTCCGGCCCGTTGCCGAGGTTTCCAAGCGGCGCCGCAAAGCCCACGTGACATGGGAAGGCCGCGACGTGGAGGTCTCGCTGGATGAGGTCGACCGCGTTGGGACATTCGTCGAACTGGAACTCGTGACCGGCACCGACGACGTGGCTTCGGCCAGGGAGCGTATCACGTCGCTCGCTGCGCACCTGGGGCTCGCCGGGAGTGAACGACGGAGCTATCTCGAGCTTCTGCTGGCCAACCCGTCACCGACGACATGAAACGCCTGACCGTCTCTGCGCGGCGGGCATCTCCGGGTACCGGGTTTGACGCGACCAAACGCATTCGTCCGTGCGCGACGTTGCGGCAGACGAACGGCAGCACGTACCCGCCCAAGGGCATGTGGCCACTGGCTCCCATTCTGTGGGCCTCGTCGCCACTCAATCCGTGTGAGCGTCTGCCACCCGGCCCTCCTTGCCAAACTGGCAGAACGTACGCAATCGCTCTCGTCGTTCGTTGTTTGCCGAAATTCCCCGTGCCGCAACGATTGCAGGACAATTTCCGGCCGGTGACTCTCCGATAGTCTCCTCGAAGACCTCGCACGTCAGCGATGACGAGGAGTTGCGAGTCTGAGGAAATCGCGGATTCCGCCGATTGTTCACGGACGAACGGGTCACACGGATGGCCGATTGTACGTGGCGCAGGACGTACGCGCCGACTCGATTGGCTTAGTGGTACTCGGGCGTGAACAAACCGGTTGGTGGAGAGCGTCGGCGGACGCGCGCCGGACTGGCGGTGGGCATCGTCGTCGGCGGAGTCGTCCTGGCTTGGCTTGTGGGGAGGTCGCCTCTTCCCCCGCCAACGGATGACTTCGACGTCAGCGATCGCCCTGTGCTCCGGCGCCGCGCAGCGTCGCAGGCGGTGGATGTGCCGCGTGCGACCGCAGACGACGCGCCCGAGCGGGCCGCGACGCCATCCTTCCGCATCACGGCAGATGCCACGGCGGCCGTCGAAGTTGTGAAGGCCGACACCCTGCCCCCAAGCCTGGCATCATCCTTCCCGGTGGTCGATCGGCCCGTCTCCGCCCGGTGGGGCGTCTCGCTGGGAATCTCGGTGCCGGGCACCAAGAACGTCGAACCGTCGATCCGGACACACAAAATCGTCAACGGCGATTCGCTCCCGTCACTGGCCAAGCGGTACTTGGGCGACGAGAATCGCTCGGCCGAGATCTTCCAGGCCAATCGCGACCTGCTCACCGCCCCCGACGCCCTTCCGATCGGCGTCGAGCTGAGGATTCCGCCTCGCGATGCGGCCAAGCCGACTGCAACGCCAGCCGCAGCAACATCCGAACTGGTGCCCATTGCCCCGCGGGCTCGGCGCGCACGGGAAAACGCACTACGAGGAGCGTCCTGAGACCACGCGCGCCGAGTGCATCGCTACACGACGGGCACCGTGCGGACGATTCGCCTCAGGCGTTCAGACCCGCCCGCCTTGGGCAATCGCGATTCGGCGTCTCTTCCCTTGTCCCGTCACTTGCTCTTGCCGGGCTTCTTGCCGGTCTCGGCCCAGGGGTAGTCCTTGGCGACCAAACGCAGTTGGATGAACTTCTCGATTCGCTGCTCGGCAGCGAGATTGAGACGCGGATCCAACAGCTTGGCGCCTTGCGCTTTGGTCTCGAAGGCCTTGTAGAAAAGCGTCTGATCCTTGGCCTCCTGGCCCTCGGCCGGCTCGGGGTGCAGCCGGCTCAGCATCGCATGGATGCGCTCGTTCTGGCCGGCGATCTTCGGGTCCTCGCCGCCCAAGAGGATGTAGACCGAAAGGAATCGGTTCAGAAGCGGGTTCTTCAAGGCGTCTTCGATGCTGATCCCTTTGAACCTTCGCTCGGGCGACAGAAGCACCAGGGCCTTGACGTGCTGTCCTTGCTTGATTCCAGGATATTGGGGCCAACTCCAATCGAGCAGGGCCCAATTGAGGGCCACGGTTGCTCCCATCTCCGCGCCGACGACGCACAGCTTTTCGATGTTCAGCTCGCCCAGATTGTTCTTCTTAATCAGGAAGCTCTTCAGCGTCTCCATGTCGAACTGGACCATCTGGGCGAAATCGCCGACGACGAATTTGGCGGCGGAAAGTTCTACCGATCCGCCGCCGACGTACTGCGTCGTGCTCTCGCCGTGTCCCCGCAGATCAGGCACAAGCACTGCGTGCCCGGCTTGCCAGAGAACCGGCGCCAGCGTGACGAATTCCTTGCGGTTTCCTTTCCACGAGTGCAACAGAATGATCGGAACCGATTCCTTGCCCTTGGAACCGGGGAAGAACGTCGCCTTCAGCGCCACGCCGTCCTGCGTTACCAGGTCGTTGCCGCCGACATCCACCGGAGGGGGCAACTCGTCGGTGTTGGGTCTGCGTGCGGCTCCGTCTTCGGCGGCGTCCGCGGCACTGGCCAGCGCGAGCACAGCCAAGAAGAGCACAGAGGACACCAGTCCTCGGAAGACAGCATACGCGCTCACTTCGTTCCGTTTCAGACAGCTCAGCGATCGAGACATGATCGACAGCTCCTGCTCTACGACGACCCCCACCTGCTTTCATGGTAGCCCCGGCCGGATTGTGCGTCAACGCAAATTAACGCCAAATGGGGGTTCGCATGAAACGAAAGCGGGGCCAAGGCAAAGAGAAGAGCAGGGGAGTCCCCGAAGCAGGCGGGTCGAAGAGGGGGTACGATTTCCCTTCGCGTCTCAGCTCCCGGAATTCCTGGTTCGCATTCACCGCGCCTACTCGATGCTCTTGGCGTCCATGGCGAAGTTGTCGTAGGGGTCGTGGTCGTAGAAGTGCCGCGCGATCTGGTCGGCTAGGACGCGGACGAACTGAGCGCGAA
The DNA here is from genome assembly GCA_964518805.1 of uncultured Planctomycetaceae bacterium. GTDB lineage: Bacteria > Planctomycetota > Planctomycetia > Pirellulales > Thermoguttaceae > CALFBP01. The sequence continues at coordinate 4,362 of CAZFKF010000570.1, forward strand.
ACTCGGACTCCTGGACGTCCGACGACTGGACGACGCGGTTCGGTGGGTACGTGAGTTGCGGCGGGTGTTTCGTGAACACATTTTTGCCCGTGTGGCAATC
>CAZFKF010000571.1:0-4453 GCA_964518805.1 uncultured Planctomycetaceae bacterium
CCGACGCGTAAACGAACAGAAAGGGGGAGCCGCAGACCCCAACCCGCCACGAAAGCGGCTGGACCACCGTGGCCACCGGCGGCAAGATGATCCCCTTCTTCCTCCAGGACGACTGCGGCGTTATTCTGGTCCGGCCCGAAAACGCCAAGCTTGAGACGGCGACGCTCTTCGACGAGACCTGCGATCCGGGCGATTCGCTCTACTATGAAAAGGGGCCGGCGGCCGCCATTGCCGACTCGGACCATCGCCGGCGTTTTGTCGAGCGGGGCATCCGCGAACACGCAATGCTCTACGTTTTGGGCCAGGCGAGGGAACGCAAGGACGTTGTCGCGCCCGAGATTACACACGATCCTACGGCGCCGATGTTTCTCATTTCGACGCGTTCGGAGGAGCAGATCAGTTCGGGGATGAAATGGGGCGAGCGCGGGTGGGTCGTCTTCGGCTTGATCCTGACCGTCGGAAGCGTCGTCCTCCAAGACGCAGTCCTCCAGTTCGACATGGCGGCACGCGTGCCGGTTTACTTGGGCGTTGCCGCCGGCTACATGGCCGCGGCCGTGTTGGGATGGGTGTGGATGGCCTTCAACGGCCTGATCGATCTCCGCCAGCGCGTGCGCCGGGCGTGGTCGCTGGTCGACGTGGAACTCAAGCGGCGTCACGACCTGATCCCGAACCTCGTGGCCACGGTGCAGGGCTACCGCGACTACGAGCGGCAGACGCAAGCCGAGTTGGCCGCCCTGCGCAACGAGATGGCGGCCACACCGCCGGGCGTGTCCGGACCCGATTACAGCGCCGTGGGCCAGATTGTCGCCGCCGTGGCCGAACGCTACCCGGATTTGAAGGCCGACACGGCATTTGCTGCCTTGCAGAAGAACCTCGTCGACACGGAGCAGCGGATTGCCCTGGCGCGAGGCTATTTCAACGACATCGCCACCCAGTACAACACGCGGCTGGAGACCGTGCCCGAGCGCTACGTGGCGCGTCTGGGCGCGATGAAGCCGCAGACGCTCATGGCGGCCAACGACTTCGAGCGCGCCCCGGTGCGGATTGGAGACGTTTCCGAAGAAGCCGAGGCCCCTCCTTCGATCGCCGCGTCCTGATCGCGAGGACTTCAGTCCAGCCCCAGCACGTCGCTCATGCCGTAGAGCTTCGGCGGTTTGCCGGCAACGTACTTTGCCGCGCTCAGCGCACCCACGGCGTAACAATCGCGGTTGCTGGCCCGGACGGTCAACTCGATGCTCTCCCCGAGCATGGCGAAAACAATGGTGTGTTCGCCGGGATTGTCGCCGACGCGGATGGCGTGGTAGCCGATTTCGCCGTGCGGGCGGGCGCCCGGCCGGCCCTCGCGGCCGTGACGATGCACGGTCTGCCCCATCGCCCCGGCGATGATCTGCCCGAACTTCAGGGCCGTGCCGCTGGGCGCGTCCTCCTTGAAGCGGTGATGCCGTTCGAGGATCTCGACGTCGGCATCCTTGTCGCGCAGGGCACTCGCGGCGACCTCGGAGAGCTTCATCGTCAGGTTGACGGCCAGGCTCATGCTCGGCGACCAGACCACGGCGATCTGTTCGGCCGCGCGGCGGAGGGCGGCGATGTGCGCTTCGCCAAGTCCCGTGGTCGCCACGACCAAGGCCGTCCGGTTCTGCACGCAACGCTCGACGACCGCCTCGGTGGCCTTGGGCGTGGAGAAGTCGATCACCACGTCCGCGGGCGATTGGAGGACGGAGTCGAGCTTGACGCCGATCGTCCCGATTCCGGCCACCAGCCCGGCGTCTTCGCCCAAACGAGGGTGGGAAGGAGCCTCGAGCGCCGCCACGAGGGCCAGCGCCGGATCGGCCTTGGCCAGGGCCACCAACCGCTGGCCCATCCGGCCAGCCGCTCCGTGGATTGCAATGCGGATCTGCATCATGAATTCGCTTTCTTGACTTGATTCGGCCAAACGCTTACGCCGGCAAACTCGGCCAGGCTCCTCGCCAACGCATGGACTTCCTCGGGGAGTTCCGAGGGCAGCAGGATTTCGGCAAGCGCCTTGTTCGAGAACTGCCCGACCTGGTTCTCCTGCAACCATCGCTTGATTCCCGGAAGAACGACCCCTTTCGCGTCAGCGAGAGCCACTTTCTCGTTCGGCCAGTGTTCTCGCAGATACTCGCGGGCTTTTCGCGACAGGGTTGCCGCATCCCATTTCTCCTCCAGTCTTCGGCGGTACTCCGCGAACGCCTCGACGAGATGGTCGTTGGCCGAATCCAGAGAAGTCTCGAAGAGACGTTCGTATTCGATCTCGAACGCCGGCTCATCCAAGACGCGCTGGCGGTGCTCTCCTCGCAGCAGCCGAAGGATGGCCCCGGGGCAAAGCAGGTAGTTCTCAATCTCGGCCCGCGACCAGACGTGCCATTTCAGATGCTCCGTCGGCAGATTCTGAAGGAGATGTGAAAGGTCGGGATAGTAGTCGCGGTCTGCGACCACGTACGCTTCCAGGGTGCGTCCCTCCAGAGCGATCATCTGCTGGAGTTGTTGCCGAAGTCTGGCGATTGGCTGCTTGTACGGATTTCCTTTGGCAAAACAGATCGACAGCCGCTTCGCAACCTCCTGCCAGACCGATGGGCCCAGGCTCTTGCCGCAAAAGACGAACAGCAGGTCCCGATCCGCCTCGTCCTCGACCACCAGGACGCGCTGGTACGCCTGGATGACCGGCAACTGTGTGGGATCGAGCGATCCCAAGCGGCCGAGCGTGTCGTAGACATCGAAGCCCACGCGAAGCCGCCGGGCACCGGACTCCTCCAAGGAGAGAATGTGCTCCGGGCTCGCATCGCGAATCAACTCGCGGGAGTGTGTCGCGAGAAGCACCTGTCTTCCCTTCTCCACCAGCCGGCCGAGTTCTCCCAGCAGCGAGCTTTGCAGCGTTCCGTGGAGATGGGTGTCCGGTTCGTCCAGGAGAACGACGTGCGGTTCCCTCAGGTGGATAAATCCGAACAGGTAGACGAATTGCTGAAAGCCGCTTCCTGCGGAGAGTACGTCGAACTCCTTGGCCCGGCCTGACTCCCGGTAGGTCACCGAAATATAACGGTCAGAGACCTCGTCGAACTCGATGTCCATGCCTTGAAGTGTCGGAAACGCCCGCTGCAACACGTCCAGCAACTGCTCGTGTCGCCCTTGGAGTTTCAAGTCGAGGATCAGGTTGCGGACGACGCCGTGGACCCGACCGCGGGCGAGTTCGTCGTCGAGTACGGCCCTGGTTCTTCGTTCCTCCTGAGCCAGGAAGGCCGAGAAGACGGGAAGGTAGGCAATGCGATGGCTGGCAAGCTGCGAGAGCCACTCCTGGGAGCCCTCCGTGCTCTCGATCCCGATCCCGAATCGGTTGTAGTCCAGTTTCAGGGTCGCGGTCACCGTGGGGCCTTGCTCGAAGGTCCCGTGGATCTCGATGACTCTCTGTTTCCCGCCTGCCATGGCCTTTCGATCTGTCCACAGGTCCATGGGATCGGAAACGGGCAAGACGTAGAACTCGTCCGGGGGAATGGTGCGCCGGCGAATCTCGAAATTGCCGTTCTTCCGCGCCAAGCAGTGATGCACGCAGAAGTCGAACAGCGCGAGGGCCTGGAGCAGAGAGGTCTTGCCGGAGTTGTTCGCCCCCACAAGACAGTCCAGCGGCCGCAAGTCGACGTCGAGGTGCGCGAATCGCTTGAAGTTCTCGATGACCACTCGCGTCAAACGCATGGGAGCCCCCCTCCGGCTTGGTGAGACGCCCGCAGAACGTCCCATTTCCGTCTAGCTGTGCGCCTGAATCGCTTTCACAATCGCATCCAGGTCGTTGGGCACGGCCACGGCCCGGTTGGCAAACGCGGCCCGTTGGACGCCCCGGCTGCCGAGGACCTTGTCGAACAGCCCCTGCTCGGCGGCGTGATAGGCGACCGTTGCGTCCGGGTCTTTGAGTTGGTGGCCGGTGAGCACGCACACGACGCGTTCGTCGGGCCCGATCACGCCCTCGGCCACGAGCTGCTTGGCCCCGGCCACGCTGGCCGCGCTGGCCGGTTCGCACCCCATCCCGCCGGCGCCGACCTGGGCCTTGGCGTCGAGGATCTCCTGGTCCGTGGCTTCGCGCACCACGCCGTGCATGACCTCCAAAGCCCTCAGGCACTTCAGCAGGTTCACCGGCCGGTTGATCTCGATGGCGCTGGCGATCGTCGCCGCACGCTTTCCGCTCTGTGTCATGTCGCGGTAGTAGGTCTCGATCGCGTCTCGGGCAACTCCGCCGCAGTTCCACCGCACGCCCTGTTTCTCGTAAAGTTGGTAGAGCGTGTTGGCCCCGGCGGCATTGATCACCGCCAGACGCGGAACGCGATCGATCAATCCCAACTGGGCCAATTCGTAGAACGCCTTGCCAAATGCGCTGGAATTGCCCAGGTTGCCGCCGGGGCAGACAATCCAGTCGGGCACTTCCCAGCGAAGCGCCTCCAGGATGCGG
>CAZFKF010000572.1:0-4453 GCA_964518805.1 uncultured Planctomycetaceae bacterium
TTCGCACTGCACAATCAGTGTCACGCTGGTTACTCCCTCCTGAACTCCCACTATGCCCTGCTATCTAAAACCGCCGGCCCACTAGAGTAACCATACCAGAAACCTGCCCTTCGCATAGCGGTCTCGGCGTTCTCGAATTGGCAGAGTGCTTCCTCCGATAGGGGGGGTGGCGGGGGATTAAGGAGCCGGCGCGATTCGGACTCGGCGCCCTTCGACGGAGACCCGGCCTTGCGCGATCAATTGCAGTGCGTCGGGATATGCTTCGCACTCCGCGGTAAACACTCGCGATTCCAGGGCGTCGAGCGTGTCGGTGTCCAACACGGGGACCGCTCTTTGTAGGATCACCGGCCCGTGATCGTACTCATTGTCGACGAAATGGACTGTGCAGCCGGAAAGCTTGACTCCGTACTCCAACACGGCCTCGTGGACGTGGTGTCCATAGAAGCCCTTGCCGGAAAACGACGGGACCAATGCCGGGTGGATGTTCACCACGCGGTTTGCAAAGTCGTCGGGGATCGTGAGCCGCTTGAGGAATCCGGCCAACGCCACGAGGTCGGCGCCGGCCGAACGCACGCGGTCGAACACCGCACGGCTGAAATCGTCCTGCGACGGAAAATCCTTGCGTTCGAAGACGGCCATGGGAATGCCCGCCATTTCGGCATAGCGCAGTCCCTTGGCGTCGGGCGTGCTGGAGACGACCAGCCGGATGTCGCAATGCAGTTGCCCCGCCCGAATGCGTTCGATCATGTTCGCCAGCGATCGCCCCGTGCCGGAGATCAACACCGCAAGCTTCAGGGGTGGCCGAGACTCGGAACGAACGTTCGTCATCGACGATTCCTCCGTGGTGATGTTGGCGGATTGGCCCTCGGCCGCGCCGCTCTGATCGATCATGCCAACGTCGGATTGCCGTCAGGCTCAACAGCCTTCGACAGATCAAATCGTGCAAGCCAGTCGTGAGAAACGCGACTACCCCTCGGCCACAACTCGAACGTACAGCGCCAGCGAGTGGCCCGCCACTTTGGCTTCCGCGCGTGCGGCGCCCTCGCTCGCTTCTCCCAGCGAAGCGACCGACTGAATCGATTCCTGATCGCCGGGCACGTTGTCGGGCAGGAGGATTCCGTTGAGATCGTCGGTCAGCGTCTCGTGCTCGATATACGACTTGAAGGCCGTCAGGGCGGCGTGCAATTCGACCGAAGGCGTAACGGCCGTGACGCGGAGCCGGGCCGTGTACTGGCAGCCCATCTCCTTGCGCTGGTTCTGGATGGCGTGGACAACCTCGCGGGCGAGCCCCTCGGCGACAAGCTCTGCGGTTAGGTCGGTCGACAGCACAACCACGCACGCATGTCCCTGGGCGGCGGCCCAACCCTCCTTGGCCTGCAATCGGACCTGGAGGTCCTCGACGTCGAGCACGACCGGACCGTCGGAGAGCATGAACGTGGCCTTCCCGTCCTCTTCCAGGGTTCGCATCAGGCCGGCGGCGTCGGTTTCCGAGAGGATCTTCTTGAGGGCCGGCAAACGCCGTCCAAGCCGCGGGCCGAGCCGCTTCAGGTCGGGCAGGACGTTGTAGGTAATGTATTGGTCGGCCCGGGCGGCAAACTCCACGCGCTTGACGTTCAGCTCTTCGGCAATCAATTGGGCGTGCTCTTCCAGCCAGGCCTGGTGCGTCGTGTCGGCCAGCACCACCTCGACCAGGGCCAAGGGCTGGCGGACCTTGAGCTTCGAGCCCATGCGGGCACTCCGGCCCAGCGAGACGATCTCCCGCACCAGGGCCATGCGCTCGGAAAGCGATTCGTCCATCGCGTCTGGATCGGCGACCGGGTAGTCGCAAAGGTGGACGCTCTCTACGGCCCGCCCGGCGAATGCCGCCACCGCCAGGTTCTGCCAAAGGGCTTCAGCTACGAACGGGACAAACGGGGCGACAAGCTTCGCGGTCGTCAGAAGGCACTCGTAGAGCGTCCAATAGGCGTCGGACTTTTCCTGCGACGGCCCGTGGCTCCAGAAACGGTCGCGGCTGCGCCGCACATACCAATTAGAAAGGGCATCGACGAACTCGTTCAAGCGGGCGCAGGCCGCGAAATTGTCGTAGGCGTCGAGCGACGCCACCGCGGCGGCCGCGGTGCGGCTCAACTCGCTGAGGATCCAACGGTCGAGTTCGCCGCGGTCGGCCAGAGGCCGGTAGTCCTTGCCCGCGGCCAGCGTGGCCCGCGTCAGTTGTCCCGCGTCGCCCGCCATCGAGGCCGCCGGGTCAAACCCGTCGATGTTGGCGTAGATCACGAAGAAGCTGTAGACGTTCCACAGGCGGAGGAGGAACTCGGGGATGCTCTCCTTGATGGCCGCTTCGCTGTAGCGGATCGACGTCCACGGCGGCTGGTTGGCGAAGAAGTACCAGCGCAGGGCGTCCGCGCCGTAGCGGTCGAAGATCTCCTGCGGCTCGCGGTAATTCCGTTTGCTCTTCGACATCTTGGCCCCGTCTTCGCCGAGCATGAGGCCGAGCACGATGCAGTTGCGGAACGGGTGCGGGTAGGAGACTGCTCTCACCCCCTGCCCCTCTCCCGTGAGCGGGAGAGGGGGGGGGCCGTTCGGATCGCTCAACGAGACGGGGGGGGGGCCGTTCGGATCGACCGATGTCTTGTCCGATGCATCCTGGTCCTCGCTGAACAGCAGCGTGCTGATGGCCAGCAGGCTGTAGAACCAGCCGCGGGTCTGGTCGAGGGCCTCGCTGATAAAGTCGGCGGGGAATTGGTCGGCCAGGTGCTTGGGCGAGCCGGGCTGGTTCGGATAGCCCCACTGGGCAAAGGGCATGGCCCCGGAGTCGAACCAGCAGTCGATCACTTCCGGCACGCGGCGCATGCGGCTGCCGGCGGACTTGGGCGAATCGTAGGTGATGGCGTCGATGTACGGCTTGTGGACCTTGAGGTGCTCGGACAACTCGGGCTGCGCCCGCTTGGCGTTGTCCCAGACTTCGACGCCCTCGACACCGGGCTTGGCCAGCAGTTCTTCGTAGCTGGCCACGGCTTCGGCAAAGCCGGTCTTTTCGCAGACCCAAATCGGCAGCGGTGTGCCCCAGAAACGCTCGCGCGACAAGGCCCAATCGACGTTGGTCTCCAGGAAGTTGCCGAACCGCCCGTCGCGGATGTGATCCGGAACCCAGTTGATCTGCCGGTTGTTGGCCAGCATGCGGTCCTTGAACCGCGTGGTGCGGATGAACCAGCTTCGGCGGGGATACTGGATGAGCGGATCGTCGTCGGCCCGCCAGCAGAACGGATAGTCGTGCAAGTACTGCTCCTGGTGGAACAGCAGTCCGTCGGCCTTGAGCTTGCGGATGATGTCCTTGTCGGCGTCCTTGACCCAGCGGCCCTGGTAATCGGGGGCCTCGGCGGTGAACTTGCCGTCGGGAGCCACGGCGCAGATCAGGTCCGGCCCCTCGCCGTCGACAAACCGTTCGCGTTCGGAGATAAGCACGTCGTAGTCCACCTCGCCAAACGCCGGGGCCTGATGGACCACTCCGGTGCCGCTGTCGGTCGTCACAAAGTCGGCCGGCACCACGCGCCAAGCGATGAACTCCTCGCCGCCGAGTGCTGACGGCTCGTCCTTCAGCCGGCCCTTCTTCTGGCCGAGCGTCTTCCAGTAGTCATTGAACGGCGGAAGATAGCGGCGGCCGAGGAGTTCCGCCCCCCGCATCGTCTTCTCGACCTGAGCCGTCTTGCCGGCCTTGGCGGCCACGGTATCGACCAGCGCCGACGCCAGGATCAGCTACCGCGCTTCGCCAGCCAGGCTCACCACCGAATAGTCGAGGTCGGGCTTGACGGCGGCGAACTGATTGCTCGGCAGCGTCCACGGCGTGGTGGTCCAGACCAGCAGGTCGGTGTCCGGCTCGTCGACCAGCGGGAACCGCACGTAGACGCTGGCGTCGGCCACCTGGCGATAGCCCTGGCCCACCTCGCCCGACGACAGGGCCGTGCCCCCCTGGGCCCACCACCAGACGATCTTGTGCCCCTGGTAGAGCAATCCGCGGTCGAAGAGGTTCTTGAGGGCCCACCAGACGCTCTCCACGTAGCTCTGATGATAGGTGACGTAGGCCTCGTCGAGCTTGATCCAGAATCCGAGCCGCTCGGTCAGTTCTTCCCACTGCTTGACGTAGCGAAACACGCTCTGGAGGCACTTGTGGATGAACGGCTCGATGCCGTAGGCCTCGATCTCGTCCTTAGCGTGGATGCCCAGTTCCTTGCACACCTCGACTTCGACCGGCAGCCCGTGCGTGTCCCAGCCCGCCTTGCGCTGGCAGCGAAATCCGCGCATCGTTCGATAGCGGGGAAACAAATCCTTGATAGCGCGGGTAAGGCAGTGGCCCGGATGCGGCATCCCGTTGGCGGTCGGGGGCCCTTCATAGAAGACGAATGCCGGAGCGTTGGCCCTGCTCGCGAGGGATTGGTCGTAGATGCGTCTCTCGCTC
>CAZFKF010000573.1:0-4452 GCA_964518805.1 uncultured Planctomycetaceae bacterium
ATAGCCCTGCATCCTTTTAAAACGGATGATCACGTCCTGAAGCGTGTTGTTCAGAGCGTGGCCCAGATGCAGGGCCCCCGTCACATTGGGCGGCGGAATCACGATCGTATACGACTTACGCTCGGAATTCGGCTCGCTGTGGAAGTATCCATTATCCTCCCAAAAGCGGTACCACCGCTGCTGGGCGGCGGCGTGGTCGTACTGCTTGGGGAGGTCTTTGAACGACGAGGTGCTGGCCATTGGGTAATTGTGTCTCCACTGTGCGCACACGCATTCCCGGGACATTGCCGTTGCATGTCCAGAACGGTCTATGATAACGAACAGGAGGAGCGACGTGAAAGGGCAAAAGGGGGGAGCCGGGCCTCGCTCGCGTAGTCCAGGTGCCCGTCAGTGCTCGATGACGATGGCGATCGGCTCAACACTCGGCGCTGGCGGATTGATCGACTTCGTTCGTGGTTTGGGCCGGAATGGCCACATGATCGGCAGCCCGTTCATGGAAGGCTATTGCCCCTCTTGGCAATGCCGGCTAGATCGCAACTCTTGTGACGCTCTTGCGAGCGACCTCGACGAGGGCCCGGAGCGCAGAATTCACCGCTTCCACATTCGGAAAGAACTCGGCTCATGAGGAACTGCTGGCCGCCGCGCCGACGACCTGGTTGACGCTATCGTGATCGAACCAGATCGGCACTCCGCCGGGAGCGATGAACACGGCCACCCCGTCACGCACTACCATGGCGCGAGCGTGATCGACCTCGAATCGCTGCCCACCGTGCAACTCGACGGTGAAGACCTGGAAAGGCTTCCGGTCGGCGAGGGCGTTCAGAACTCGTTCAAAGTTCTCGGCAGTCATGGATCATCTCCTCCCTCGAACCAATACTCGCTTCGCACTCTCCAGCTTCGACGATCGGGGCCGCCAGCAGACTCGTGGGCCTTATCTCCGCTCAGAGGAAGTATATTCGATCCCGATGACGCCAGCAAGTCAGCGCGCGGGCCATGATCTGCAAAAACCCTGGGCCGGCCGTCAGGAATGTCCGGGGGCAGCTTTGCCTTGAGCGTCTTGACAGCTCTTATCGTGGCCGTCTTCATCCTTGCACAGCTTGTACTCGAAGCTATCGACGAGGGCGAGCCAGCTTGCCTCGATGATGTTTTCGCTGACGCCGACCGTGGCCCAGACCTCGTTCTTGTCGCGGCTCTCGATCACGACGCGTACGCCGGCGGCCGTGCCGGCCTCGGAGTTGATGACGCGGACCTTGTAGTCCACCAGGTGCATATGCCGGAGTCCGGGGAAGGAGCCGTTGAGGGCCTTGCGCATGGCGGCGTCGAGGGCGTTGACCGGGCCGTCGCCCTCGGCCACCTCGTGGCGGACCACGTCGCCCACGCGGATCTTGACCGTGGCCTCGCAGGTGATCCGGCCGTCGGATTCGGTTTCGATGTTCACGCGGTAGCTGAGCCGCTCGAAGTGCGGCCGGAACGAACCGGCGCACTCCTTGACCAACAGATCGAACGAGCCCTGCGCCCCTTCGAACTGGTAACCGGCGTGCTCCTTGGACACGACCTTGGCCAGAATCCGGTCCATGAGTTTCTGGTCTTTCTGGAGGTGATGCTTGGTGGTCAGGGCCACGATGTTCGATCGTCCGGAGAGTTCGCTGACCAGGATTCGCCGCTCGTTGCCCACCAGCGTTGGATCGATGTGCTCGTAGCTGGCCGTAACGCGCGCGAGGCCGCTGACGTGCATCCCGCCCTTGTGGGCAAACGCGCTGAGGCCAACAAACGGCTGGCGAGAGGGGAAGTTCATGTTCACCATCTCATAGACGTACCGCGAGAGCTCGGTGAGGTAGCCAATGGCATCTGGTGTCAGGACCTCGTAACCGCGTTTCTTCAGCGAGAGGTTGGCGACAACAGCCATCAGATCGGCGTTGCCGCAGCGTTCGCCAAAACCGTTCACCGTGCCTTGGACCTGCGACGCCCCGGCGTCGACGGCGGCCAGCGAGTTGGCCACGGCCAGCCCGCAGTCGTTGTGGCAGTGGATGCCGACCGCAACGCCCGACGGCAGGGCGTCGACGGCTGCGCGCGTGCCGGCCGCAATCTCGTCGGACATGCTTCCGCCGTTGGTGTCGCAGAGGACGATGGTGCGCGCGCCGGCTTCGGCTGCGGCCCGGATCGTCTGGAGCGTGTAGCGAGGGTCGGCCTTCCAGCCGTCGAAGAAGTGCTCGGCGTCGAAGATCACCTCCCGGCCGGCGCGGCGGAGGTGCTCGATCGTCTCGGCGATCATGGCCAGGTTTTCCTCCAGCGACGTGCGCAGCACCTCGGCCGCCTGGAACGCCGACGCCTTGCCGACCACGGTGATGACATCGGTGTTGGCCGCAAGCAAGGAGGCAGTGCCCGTATCTTGCTCGACCGGAAGGTCTTTGCGCCGCGTCATTCCGAACGCGCACACGCGGCTTCGCCGCAGCCCCAACTGCCGCACCCGCTTGAAGTACTCAGCGTCCTTTTCGTTCGAGGCCGGATATCCCCCTTCGACGTAGTCGAAGGCGAGGCTGTCCAAACGCTCGGTCAGCAGCAACTTGTCTTGGAGCGAAAAACTGATCCCTTCGGCCTGCGCTCCATCGCGAAGCGTGGTGTCGTAGATTTCAATACGCCGCACGGGTGTGGACCTCGTGTTGTGATTGGTGATCGGAGGCTGGAATGCGGAGATCGGAGATTCGAGGTCGGAGGTCCGTTCTCGGTGTTCGCTTTCCGCCCTCCGCTCTCTTGCCTGCTTCATCCAACAAAAAAACCCTCAGGCCGCATGGACCTCAGGGCTGACAGTCTCGGTCGGTTTGGCCGGTCGATGCCCTCGAGGCCCCTAGAGCCCGATAATCACCGCAATCGCGGTCGAAACGCCAGCGGCGCCGAACGCGTTGGGGAATATGGGATTGGGGACTTTCGTGGACATCGTCAAGCCTTTAGACGCTGGGTTCAGGCCACGGCTTTCCAAGCCGTGGCCTGAACCCAGCGTCTATCAAAGATACGATCAGCCTGATTTCGTGTCAACCGCGACAAGACCACTCCAATTGGTGGATTAGTCTTTGCACTCGTCGGGTGCCACCTCCCCGAAAGGGGCACCCTGGTAAACCACGGGTGGCCCCGATAGCTCTGCTATCGGGGTGCCGTTAGGCACAAGAGGCGTCTCAGGCGATCCAACGGACCGGCACGCCCACGCTCCGCCCTTGGGCGTAGTAGCGAGCGGAACTGAACGCCCAATCGCACGGGTCTGCCACCAAGCCCGCTCGCACGGGATTCTCGTGCATGTACGTCAGCTTCTCGCGGACCTTTTCCTCGCTGTGCAAGTTGAAGGGATAGTACTTCGCTTGCCAAATCGGATCGTGATCGCTGATCTTCTCCGCATAGTGAACCAATTGGTCGCGCATCAAGCACGCGATGTGGTGAGAACTCAGCCGCTTCCACTGCTGCATGAAAACGCTCAACTGACCAGGGGTCGGAAACCACACAATGGCATGCACGTGGTCGGGCATGACGACGAATCCGATGCACGTTGCCTTTCGGCTGGCCAACTGCGCATTGAGGACGCCCAACACCACACGCTTGACTCGGTCATGATCGAGCAGGCGTCGCCGACGATAACAAGAGAACGTGACGAAGTACGCATGTAGTTCCTCGTCGTAGATCGCCCGTGTACCCATGCGAAAAGCATGGCCAACCGGCTGGATGCTGTCAAGTTGCCTGTGGCGAACCGTGTTCCAGAGCCTCTTGTGCCTGACGGCACCCCGATAGCAGAGCTATCGGGGCCACCCGGGATAATCACATACCAACAGGGGGCCTGGCTTGCTGCGTCTCCGGCTGGTTTCACGCACTCTCGGCAGTCCAGCTCCGGCGGGGGCCTTGTCCGTTTTCCTCTGCGTCGGATAGCTCTGCGCCGCTTGGCCGCGTCGACACGCCCTGGGGGCGACGCTCGGTCCATGGCGGCTCTTCGTCGTCCGGCTCGTCGTCGCGGTCACGAGGGACTCCTGGAGTCTCGCCTTTGCCATTCGCTTTGGAGCTGTTGGGGCGAGCCTTGCCCACTGCATTCGAAAGACCGCCGTCTGAGCGTCCGCGGTCATACTCGCCGCTGGCCGAGGCGGCGCCGTCTTCGCCGAGCGGATCGTCGGTTGCGTCGTTGCGTCCCGGGGCCGATGGCGTCAAGAGGATTCGATTGCCGGGCCGGCGCGGAGCGGGCGGGGCCTCGGGCTGAGGGCTCGATTCGCGCCCGCGCATGCGGTTCCACTGATCGAGCGTCATCACCACTTCTCTCGCCTGCGAGCCGTTGTACGTCCCCACGACGCCGTCTTCGGCCATGTAGTCGATCAGCCGTGCCGCCCGGCCGTAGCCAATCCCCAAGGCCCGCTGCAAGAGCGAGCAACTCCCCCTCCCCTCGCGAATGACCAATTCCACGGCATTGTCGTACAGATCGTC
>CAZFKF010000574.1:0-4442 GCA_964518805.1 uncultured Planctomycetaceae bacterium
GATCAGTTCGTCGTACGCCGCCGGCAGGCTCGGCACGCAGGTCAGGCGCGACACCAACTCGCGGTAGGCCCTGTCCGCCAGGTTGTCGCGAAGCTGGCATGCGTGGATCAAGGTCGCGATCAGCAGTTCCGGGTCGCACGGCTTGGTGAGGAACTGGTGCGTCGAATCGACCGCCTCCAGCGCGGTCTGCCGGTCGCATTGGCCCGAGAGCACGATGCGCACCGTGCTGGGACAGCGAATCATGACTTCGCGCAACAACTCGGCCCCGTCCATCCCCGGCATGCGCATGTCGGTCACGACCACGTCGTACGGCGAGTCCACCAGGCGGGCCAGCGCGTCGCGCCCCCCTTCGGCAAAGTCCATCTGCCATTCGCGCCGGAGACTGCGCAGCATGCGGCGCAGCCCGTCGAGGATCTTCGGCTCGTCGTCGACGAACAAGACGCGTCTCACGGCCGTTCCTCCTCGCCGGCGGGCAGGACGCGGACTCCGTCGGCGAAGCGCCGGCGGATGAGGCGGATCTCGGGCCAGGCCTTGACAAAGGCCCGGTGCACCGCCGGATCGAAGTGATTGCCCACGCCGTCGCAGAGAATGCCCAGGGCCTCGTCATCACTGCTGGCCGTTTTGTAAGGGCGATTCGACACCAGGGCGTCGAACACATCGCATACGGCGACGATCCGCGACTGGAGCGGAATGCTCTCGCCTGCCAGGCCCAGAGGATACCCTTCGCCGTTCCATTTCTCGTGGTGCGTCAGGGCGATTGACGCGGCCAGATCCAACAGCGGGTTCGCCGGAGACGCCGCGTCGGGGTCGGGCGAGTACCAGTCCCAGAACGTGACCACGGTCTTCGAGGGTTCCCTGAGGATGCGTTCGCCGATCGCACAGTGCCGCTGGATCACGGCGCGTTCCGCCGGAGTCAACGGCCCGGGCTTGAGCAGAATTCGGTCGGGGATGCCGATCTTGCCGATGTCGTGCAGCGGGGCGGCCAGCAGCAGCATTTCCGTCCACCGCTTGTCCATCCCCATCGTCTCGGCCACGGCGCGACTGTAACAGCCCACGCGGACGACGTGGTTGCCGGTCTCTTCGTCGCGATACTCGGCGGCGTTGGCCAGACGGCAGATGGCGTCGAGCCGCGTCCGCAGCAGCTCGCGACGCTGTTGGTCGACCTGGTGACGCAGCGTGTCGACCGAGGCCCGCAACGCGTCCTGCCGGTCTTTGAGGTCCAGCACGTTGTTCAACCGGGCGATCAACTGTCCTCCGTCGACCGGCTTGGTAAAAAGGTCCGAAGCCCCCTGCTCCAGGGCTTGCCGCTTGAGGTCGTGATCCGACAGGCCGGTGAGCACGACCACGGGAATGCCCTGGGTCCGCGGCGTGCGACGGATGCGCCCCAGCAGTTCCAGGCCGCTGATGCCGGGCATCTTGACGTCCGTAACCACCGCGTCGTAGACCGCGTCCAGCAGTTGCTGCCAGGCCGCTTCGCCGTCGCGTACGCACGTCATCTGCCATTCGGCCTCGGTGCGGCGCAGGGCGCGGCGCAAGCCGTCCAGGGCGGCCTGTTCGTCGTCGACAAAAAGCAGCGATTTCTTCACGTGACGGGGCTCCCGTGGGCGGCGGATCTTTCGTGGATGGGCAAGCGAAGAATGAACGTCGTGCCTTCGCCCACCGCGGTCTCAAAGTCGATCGTGCCGCGGTGCTTCTCGGCAATGATCGAATGGGCGATGGCCAGGCCCTGGCCCGTTCCCCGGCCTACCGGCTTGGTGGTGAAGAACGGGTCGTAGATCTTCGCGCGGATCTTCTCGGGAATCCCCATGCCGGTGTCGCGGATGCGGATCTCGGCCCAATCGCCGTCGTGGCGCGTGCTCACGGCGATCGTTCCCTTTTCGCCCGTGGCGCCGACCTTGTCGGCGATGGCGTGCGCCGCGTTCACCACCAGGTTGAGGACGACCTGGTTGAAATCTCCGGGCAAACACGGGATCAGGGGCAGTCGCAGGTCGAAGTCAGTCACGACGTCGGCCACGTACTTCCATTCGTTGCGCGACACGGTCAGCGTACTTTCGATGGCCCGGTTCAGATCGATCGCCTGCTTCTCGTCCCCGCCGGGATGCGAAAACTCCTTCATCGAACGAACGATCTTGGCGACCCGCTGCACGCCCTCCAGGGACTGGGAGATTGACTTGGGGATTTCTTCGAGCAGGTAATCGACGTCGGCCTTCTCGGCCGCGTCCGCGATGCGGGCGAGCGTGTCCGGCGAGACGCTTTGCTGGCTAACCTCCCGCTGCAATGCCTTGCAGGCGATGAGCAACTCGTTCAAGTCGACGAAGACGTCGTCCAGAAACCGCGTGTTGTCGCCGATGTACTGGGTGGGGGTGTTGATTTCGTGGGCGATTCCCGCTGCCAACTGGCCAATCGACTCCATCTTCTGGGCCTGGCGCAAGCGGGTTTCGAGGACCTTTCGTTCCGTGATGTCCTGAAACGTAATCACCGCTCCTACGATTTCCTTGGCCTCGAAGATCGGCGTACTGGTGTATTCGACGGGAATACAGACTCCGTCTTTGCGCCAGAAGCACTCGTTGCTGATCCGCGCCGTGGTGACTCCGCGCAGACTCGCGTGGATGGGGCAGTCGGCCTTCGCGTACGGCGTCCCGTCGGACCGGCAGTGATGGATCGTTTCGTGGGCGGACCGGCCGATCAATTCGTCGACTTCGTAGCCAAGCATCCGCGCCGCGGCAGGGTTCACGAAGGTCACCGTGTCGCCGGCGTCCACGCCGACGATCCCCTCGCCCGCCGAATTGAGGATCATCTCGTTCTGCAGGTGCAGACGCCGGAGTTCTTCTTCGGCCGCCTTGCGCCGGCTGATGTCTCGAAAGAAGCCGGTGAAGATCCTCCGCTCGCCAATCTGGACTTCGCTGATGCCGATGTCGAGGGGAAACACCGTGCCATCTTTGCGCTGTACTGCGACTTCGGCGCTGAAGCCCGGGGAGCCGGGGGGCTTGTTCTTGAGGTATTCGGCCAGGTGCTCCTCGTGGCGGAGTCGAAGGTGCGACGGGACCAGCATCGAGACGCGCTGCCCGACCACCTCCGCCGCCGTGTAACCGAAGATCCGGCTCGCCGCCTCGTTGAACGAGGTGACGGTGCCGTGAGCGTCGACCATGACGATTCCGTCGGCCGCCATCATCATCACGGCCTGCAACTGCCGGGTGTGCGACTCCTGCTCCCGGAGTCGCGTCTCGCGTTCTTCGACCGCCGCGGCGATGGCCTCGGCGTGAGAGATCTTGAGGATCTGCCGCTCGGCGAGCAAGTGGTGGACGCGGGTATTGAGGCGCCGGTTCGCCGTTCGGCACTCGCACAGCGACGACGCCAGGACCGCGCCCAACACGGCGGCCAACGATTCCTGGCCCAGCGATTCCACGGTTTGCGCCGATTCCAGGACGCAACCGAGCCGCAACCCATCGGCTTGGGCCGGCAGGCGGATGCCCAGCACGAGCCGGATCGCGCCCTGAACGACGAGCGGGAAGCGGCACGCCTCGGCGCGGGCGAGCCGGGCGGCGATTTCGGCGGCGACGGAGCTGGCCTCTCCCGCCTGGCACGTCTCTTCCGGGCCGTCGCACGCCACGAGGTTCCCGTCGGCGTCGGTTACGAGCACGAGCAGGGGCGCGAGACCCTGAAACGCCCGCGCGCATCGAGCCCGGCCGCTTTCAGCGTCGTCGTCCTCGAACAGCGTGGAGATGTCGTCCAAGACGGTTTCCATAGTCGGCGGCCTACAACTTGAAGAGGCTCGCGTTCTTCACCAATTCTTCGTTCAGGTCCTCGGAAAGAACGGAGAGATCGTTCACGTCGAGGGAGAGCGCCGCCAGCGCCGGCCGGCAGACCTTGACAAGATTCACGCCGATGGACGTGATCTTCTTGGCCGAGCAGATCGCATTGGCCACTTCCACGACGCGGATGATGTCGATGTGCGGGCCACGGTAGTTGAGCGACAGATGATGGTGACGGATCGCGGCACGAACGGCCTCGGGAAACCCCCACAGTTCGGCCACTTGCTCCCCCAGTGCCGTGTGATCGAAGCCTAACTTCGCACGCTCCGCCTCGATGAACGTCCTGGAGATGGGCAAGGCCTCGATGCTGCGGGCAAAGGCCAGATGCGCGTGCTGGTCTTCGAGGACGATGCCCACGTCGTGCATCAACCCGGCGAGAAAGGCATCCTCGAAGTTCCGCATGCTCCGCCGCATGGCGATCAGCCGCGCGCAGATACCGACGGCCACCAGGTGACGCCACAACTCCCGCCGGCGATAGGGTCCGATCGTTTCGTCGACGCGGAACAACTCCGCCACGCTGGCCGTCATCGCCAGATTGCGGATTTGCTTCAGGCCCAGATACGTGATGGCTTGCTGGAGGTTCGTGATCTTCGAGCGAAGGGCGAACGCGGAGGAGTTTACGCAGCGGAG
>CAZFKF010000575.1:0-4439 GCA_964518805.1 uncultured Planctomycetaceae bacterium
AGGCAAGCGTTGGCCTGCTCGGCGTGGACGAAATCGGGCGTGGCCACGATGGCCGCGTGCAGGCCCTTCTCCTTCTCGAGCAGCTCGCGGTAGTCGGCATACTCGGCCGCTTCCTGCTTGTAGGTGCTCAGGTAGTTGCGGGCCGCGTTGCGGCTGTACTTCCAGATGTCGCACACCGCGGTGAAGCGGATTCCGGGGATCAGAAGCGCCGCCTGCATCAAGGCGCGCCCCTGCACGCCGGCGCCGATCAGGGCGACGTTGAGCGTATCGCTTCTGGCCGCAACCTGGGCCCTCGCGGGCGAAGAGGCAAGCAACAGACCGGCACCGGCGGCGATTCCGGCTTCCAGAAAATCCCTGCGTTTCAGCATCGTGTTGTTCCTCGAATACCAAGACACGGCTACCAGCCGCGACCTGTTGTGGTGCTGCAAAGCTATCAACCGATCGCGAACAGCTTCTCTCTCACTTCGCCTCCGTCAGCACCTTCAGCCGGATGTCCTTGAACTGCACCTGCATGGGCGGGCCGACGTGGAGTTGCAGGGCGATCACGCCCGCGGCGTCGCCGTGGCGGTCCTTCTCCCGGTCGGTCACTTCCCACATCACGTGGCCGTTGATCTTCGCCGCAACCTGGAAACCGCGGGCCGTGACGTGGTACTCGTTCCAGCCGTCCAGGTCGATCTTCTTCCACAACTCGTTTTCGTCGGCGAACTGCTCGGTCTTGCGGGCCCCCGCTTCGTCGATGACGACCCGCTGCCCCCGTGCAGCCAGGAGCCCCCGCTTCGGGGTCTCGTCGTAGAGCACGCCAAAGAACCGCGTTTCCTTGGCAATGTCGGCCTGGTAGCCTTCGACGAAGCCGTCGGACCGGACCTTGCTGCGGAACTGGATGCCGGAGTTGGCTTCCTTCGGGCCCTGGATGCGGAACAGGGCCTTCAACTCGAAGTCGCGCGGCTTGCCGCCATCCCAAACCAAATAGTAGCACTCCTTGATCGGCTCCGTGTTGCGGGCCGTGATCGCGCCGTCTTCGACCGACCAGTATTTCATGGCCGGGCACGACCAGCCGTCGAGCGTCTTGCCGTCGAAGAGCGAAACGAACCCCGGCTCGTCGGCCGCAACGCCCGTCGATGCCGGCAAGAAGGACATCAGGGTTAGAATGCAGAAACAGACTCGCATGGGCGTGCTCCTTGGTGATGGCGGTCGGCAATCAGCTTTCAGCGACGCGCGTGGCATGCCGTCACACGGCGCAGCCGTGGGTCGGCATGGATACTGCGAGGCGGCTCCCATGCTCACCCGCCGCTTCGCGGCGTGAGAGCATGCCACACTACCGCTCTCCACATTCTTCTCCGCCCTACGCGCGCCAGGGTCGGGCCCGGTTCTTGATGCCGGCCAGCACTTCGTTGGCGAGCTTCACGTCTTCGGCGATTTCGTAGTCGAACATGCCGAAGAGGGCAAAATCGGCACCGTTCTGGAACACGTACTGCAAGGCGTCGCGCGGAGGAATGGCCCCGGCGGCCATGGTCTTGAAGGCGATCCAAGGCTTGGTGACCGTCTTCATGAACTCGGCGGTCTCCTCCGGATTGCTGCACCAGCACGAGTCGTGGTTGAGCTTGTAGCTGGGGTAGTTGTGGTGGTGGAAGGTCTTGATATAGAAATCGGCGGGGATCTTGTTCTCTTCGCAGGCTTTGACCACGCCGAGTTCATGGCACCCCACGCCCGACGGCACGCCCTGGGCCTTGGCCACCTCGACCGCCTTGCCGATCAGGTCGACCTGCTTGGCGCTCAGGAGGCCATCGGCGCGAACGCCCCACAGGTAGATGGCTTCGCAGCCGGCGTCGATCAGTTCCTGGACCTCCTGGGAGTACTTGGCCATGCCCGCCTCGACCGGGGCGGTGGGGCAGATGATCCACTGGATCTTACCGCCTTCCTTGCGGTAGCGCTTGAGGACCGAGATGGGGTGCGGCGGATTGTGCATCGAGAGCGTATTGATGCCGTTGGCCTCGGCCACGGCCATCGTCTCCATCACTTTCTCGTCGGTGTTGTAGTGGGCCGCTAGGGAGTAGACATACCGCAGGTCGCGGCTGTGGGTGAAATGGGTCAGCAGGTTGCCGCCCAACAGCATGCGGCTGACCTGCATGTCGCCGATCTTGCCCATGGGCAGCGTATTCTGCTTGGGCAGCGGCTTGCGCGCCTCGGCCGCGGCGGCCGACGACTGCTGCGAGGCGGCGCCCAAGGCCAGGGCCGTGCCCGCCGAGGCGGCGACCGATTCCTTGACAAATGTGCGACGATTGATTCCGGTGCCCATGAGACGATCCTCTTGATGAATAAAGGTGAGGGGTTTCGGGGTTATCGACATTCTGACGCCGGCGGAGGAAGCGAGGAACGACTCATATCATAGTCTGCGTTGCGTGACATTGATATATGTACAATACTCGTGGAGAAAGCCCGACGAAGCGTTACGAATTGCGGTTGTCAAATGCGCGTTTGAGCAGATCCGTTACCAGATTCTCGTCCTTCGCCAACTCAGCTTTCGTTAAGCGAATACGGTAACGATCCCACTTGTAGGGCATCACGTCAAGGCCGGCTTCTTCGAGCTTCGCATCCATTTCGTCAGACTGCTGAATGCGCGCCTCTACCCTAAGGAACTGTCGCTTCGGCCTTAATTTAACGAACAGGTCCGGCGTCCCATCCTTCGCAACGCCGATGTGAGACTTGTTGTACTTCAATTCCAGCTTGGGTTCCCACTTCCGCAGAATGTCCAGAAGGTGGTCCGCCATCCCAAGAATGTCTTTTCCGGCGCGCCCCTCCCAATAGGCCCGATCGACCGGCGGCCCTTCGTCATCCTCTTCGAGGCCCTGACTGATCTCGTTCAGAACCACAGTGAACACCAAAGTGACGTGGTCATTGATCGCGAAGGCCATCATCTGGACCGCGATGATCGGAATCGAGCTATTGAAAAGACCGATCCCGTTCAGAAACCGGCTAGTGATATCCTCGGCCACGATGACCGCACAGTGGTCGTATTGAGGATATCGTTTTCGTTCGATGTCCCAATACTCAATCGTCCGAACGATATGACTCTCGTTGGTTGGGCCAAGCTGGATCTCCACTTCGTAGCGGCGATCCGTGTCTGCATCCTGAAGCAGGAGATCGAGTCGTCCGGCGTGCGGCTGTCTTCGTTCCTTGTCCTTCAGGACGAGATCCCCCAAACCAAGGATGGACGGATCCTCGGCAATTCGATCCTGAACCCATTTTTCATTGAGTTCAACGTGGTCCTTCAGCGAGATCCGCTCTGGCTTGACGAATTTCATCGGTCGGTCTCCTTGATGGCCTTCAGGCAGGCAATCCTCTCGACCGTCGAGTATCCTTCAATACTTCGTTTCTCAATCACGAGCTAGCCACTGGATTACGTCGTCCGGCGTCTGCAGCCGGGGCAAGTCTTCTACCAAGCGGTTCGCCTTGTCGATGGACAACGCGCGGATCTTCGCTTCCATGTCAGCGGGGACAGTACCGTGCCGCGCGGCGAGAAACGCCAGGATTGCCTGCTCCCACCCTTCCTGCAGCCCTCGTTCTCTTCCCCGTTGTTCACCGATCTGGATCAGGTCCTTCCCTGATTGAGTTTCTTCCAGGGGTGGCAATTCTCCCAGCAACATGGCCTCGATCTCCTTCTTTCCTTTGTGCGTCAAGCGTTGTTCCAGCCAACTGACAAAGACCTCCAATAGGGTGGCTTTGCAGCTCGCCGGCAAGTCGCTGTACTTGATTACGCGGTAATGCTCAATCGCCTCTCGCTCCACCGTGTTTTCGTCGGGACCAAGAACCGGGCTAAATACCGCTACCAGGGGATGCGATGACCACTCTTGTTCCAGAGCCTCGATCAAGTCTGGCAGCAGGAACGACCGCACCACCCGGTTCCACGGGACGGTCTGGGGGTCCAAGTTATTATAACCGAAGAAGATCAGGCCCTGCACAGGCCGCATCGAGTGTAATTCCTGGACCGCAGCCATTTCCATGACTGTCCGCGTATAGACCCTCTCGTCTTTCTGAAACTGGAACTCAACGACTGTCAGCGGTTGGTCTCGCGCGTCCGGAACCACAACGGCGTCCGCGCTACGTTCGAGTTCCTTGATCGTGATGGAGCAAAGCGTGCTTCTCCCCGGCGAGGGCAATCCCGCAAGCTGGAAGATCCAGTCAGGAACCGCCTCGAAGATCCTGAGGAGCTGCTTGTCGGTCTTCATCCCTCATCCCTTATCAGGGCTTCACCGCTTGCCCCGCAGCCCAGGCCGTGCCGCGGCGGAATAACTCGCCGACCGGCTGCGGCTCCAATGCCCTGCCGTCGTGGCCCAACACGCAGTGGAATACGCGCCCCTTGCCGTACTCGAATACGAAAGCCATCGGGTAGATCTTGCCGTCGACCTTCGACGTGGCGGTCGCCAGGACTTCGATCGGCC
>CAZFKF010000576.1:0-4437 GCA_964518805.1 uncultured Planctomycetaceae bacterium
ACTTCTTGATGCAAATCCTTACTGGCAAAGGCAATTAGTGTGCGCTGGCCCTGCCTTCACCCCCCAGTCGTTGGAGCAATTCGGCCACGCGATTTCTGAAGGCCGGCACTGCTTCGCAGATCATCTGGCCGCGGGAGTACGTTTCGGCCACCGCGCGATCGTCGGGGATTTCTGCCAGCACTCCGACGCGATTTCGGTCGCAATACGCGCGCACCTGGCCGTCTCCGGCGTCGGCGCGGTTGATGACCACCGCAAAGGACGCCTTCATCGCCCGCACCATCTCCACGGCGAGTTTCAAGTCATTCAGGCCGAACGGCGTCGGCTCGGTCACAAGGATCACGCGATCGCATCCGCGCAGGGTCTCGATGACCGGGCAGGACGTGCCGGGCGGGGCGTCGAGGATCGTCAAGTCCTCCGCTGACGCCGCCGACTTGACCGCCCGAATCGCCGGCGGGCTCATGGCCTCGCCCACGTTGAGCACCCCTTCCACAAACCGAATGTCCCCGCTCCGGCCCAAGCGAAGCGCGCCGATCGGCCGCGGCGCCTCGCGGATCGCCTTGACAGGGCACGCCAACATGCAACCGCCACAGGAGTGGCACAACTCGGCGAAGACGAGCGTCTGCTTGGGCAGGCTGGCAATCGCCCCGTACCGGCACGCCTGGGCGCATCGGCCGCAGTGCGTGCAAAGGGCTGGATCGACCTCGGGAATGAGTCTCTCGATCGGGCGTTCGTCATCGATCACCGGCTTGAGGAAGATATGGCCGTTGGGTTCCTCGACATCGCAATCAAGATAGGCCACCGTGCGGCCCTCCTGGGAAGCCATCAGGGCCAGGTTGGTCGCGACGGTGGTCTTGCCCGTGCCGCCTTTGCCGCTGGCAATTGCAATTCGCATGGCCTCACCGTTCCGGAGCTGCTGCAGCCCCGCCTTCGGCCCGGCGGTCGTAACTGCGACGCCCTCGCACGCGGGCGCTGGCCTCATCGACTTCGTCTTGCCAGCCGTTGCGCGTGGCGTCGATGCGGTCGAACCTGGCCGAATAGGGCTTGATGTCCAATAGCGGAGTGCCGTCGAGCACGTCCACCTGGTCCAGATGAAGGACGTTCCCTTCCCGGCCGATGAGTCTCACGATGCTCAGGCCGATGGGATTCGGCCGGCAAGGCGACCGCGTGGAAAACACGCCCCGTTCCACGTCCTGGAGGAACGGTTTGACGATCAACCGGCACCCGCTGGCTTTGTGGAAGTGATAAATGAGATAGACGTGCGAGAAGCCGTCCAGGTCGCGAAGTCCCTCGGCGAACTCCGGAAGAATCTCCGCTCGCCCCCGGCAGCCTGCGGAGTAAACGGGTTGGATCGGCGTCTCCTCGGCTCGAAGGTGTTCGCTTCTGATGACGCCGATCGGTCTGTAGGCAATGCTCTCAGTCATTTCCGAGTTCTTTCGATGCCGGTCGAGCCCACGCGATTGTTCTCGCCAGCGGTTGGCGGTCCGGCGCGGCGACCGAGTTTACTCCTGCGCCCTGGCGGCCTCAAACTCGGCGAGCCGCTTGTTCGCTTCGTCGAGTTGTGAGCGGAGCGATTCGACTTCGTCTTGAAGCGAGGGGCTCGGGTCCGCCGCCGGAGCCGCCGCAGTCGTCGCCTCGGCGGCGGTGGAAGTGTCCATCGCCGCCCGCTGCCAGCCGGTGAGCCCCGTGGCGTAGAACATGTGCCGATGCCCTCTGCCGCCGCGACCTCCACGGCCGCCGCGGAACCCGCGGTTCGCGCCCCCGGCCGCTCCGCCGCGGGCGCAGTGGCCGAACCCGCCGCCGGTCATCGGTCCCATCCCCATCGGACCCGTTCGATCTCCACCTGGCATGATTTCATTCCTTTCAAAAAACTGCAAGTTCATTGGAAATACAGAACGCCGGAGAAGACGTTAGGACTCCTGGCGTCCTGACGATTTGCTCAACTCCAGTGGCCTTCGACGTCCGCGGTCTGTATCGCCTGAAGCTTCCCGGACTTGAAACCGTCGATGGCTTCGCGCACGGTTCCGCCGGCGCCCGTGTAGACCAGGATGTTTGCAGCTTCGAGCACCGCGAATGCCTTCGGTCCGACATGCCCGGTCAGCACGGCTTCGGCGCCCAGCCGAGCGACGCCTTGGGCCGCCTGGATGCCGGCCCCCTGCGGAGCATTCAGGTTTTGAGCATTGTCGTGCGCGGTGAACGCTCCCGATTGCGTGTCTGCCAGGATGAAATGTCTTGCGCGACCGAATCGCGGATCGATCGGGCTGTCGAGGCTTGGTTCTTGTGCGGTGATGACAATTCGCACGAGTCGATTCTCCTGGTTTGCGAGGGGGGGCGAGTGACGCCCGGTCAAGGCCCAGCCGCGGGAAGACGGATTCTTGTCGATTTCGCCGTCTTCTCGACATTCGTTTCTTCTCGGAGCGGCCGGTCAATCAGGAACCCGCCGGCGGCGCCGCGTTCATGGTAGCTGTTGTTCTGCGCGTCGCAGCCGAAGGAGTCGTCGCCCCCGTAGTCGATCAGAAAGCTGAAGTTTCCGCCACACCACGGGAGCTGATGGTAGGAGATGTCCGACGAAGCCCACCCCTGGCTATATCCCGGGTAGGCGTCGTTCCCTCCGTAGTCGCACAAGATGCCCAGCCCGGCCTGGGCCCCGTTGCCCTGCGTGAGACCTTCGATGGCTTCGTAGCGGTCGTTGCCGCCAAAGTCGAAGAGCATGCCTGTCGAGCAGTCCCAGGCGAACCCGAGACCCATGATCGTGCCGCCGTAAGTGTCGTTGCCTTCGTCATCGAAACTGAATCCGATGGCATAGTGGCATCCGAAGCCGCAACTGAAACGGTCGAAGACGGCTTCGGCGCGAGGGCTGCCATCGTAGGCCATCCGCGTCGGGCCAAGGCGGCGATCGTTGCCGCCGAAATCGCGGGCGAAGCCCGCGCCGAGCCAGTAGCCGCCCCCTTGGGCGAAGTAGTCGTATTCGTAGACGTCGTCGCCGCCGCCGTCGAGGATTACGCCGATACCCCCGTTGGCCACCTGGCGGATTCCGGCGCCGACGCCCTGGCCCCAGCCTTCATAGCCCGGCGTCTCCGGATAGGAGTCTTGCCACATCCCGCCGCAGTAGTAATGGTCAGCGCCTTCGAGATCGTCCAGCACGCCGAAGCCCAGGGGTCCGCCAAACCCCTGCGCCCACATCGCAGCGTGATAGTCGTCCTTGCCGGTCCGGTCGAGCAGGATTCCCACGCCGCCCAAGGCGTGGCCTTGCACCCGGCGAAGCCCGCGGTAGCGATCGTTGCCCGAGCAATCGATGAGCATGCCGATGCCGCCGAGGGCGGAGCCCTGAGCCACGTCCTCGGCGGCGTAGGCATCATCGCCGTCGACATCAATGAGCA
Organism: uncultured Planctomycetaceae bacterium; assembly: GCA_964518805.1. GTDB lineage: Bacteria > Planctomycetota > Planctomycetia > Pirellulales > Thermoguttaceae > CALFBP01. The sequence goes on from CAZFKF010000576.1 coordinate 3,378, forward strand.
TGGAAACGCCGAGGACCGCACCGCCTTGGATGCCGGGCTTCGTTCCTTCATAGCGGTCGTTTCCGGCTAGGTCGATGACCACCAGCAAAGGGCGCAGCGGAGAGACCGTGCCCTCGCGGTAGACGTCATCGCCGCCCAAATCGATGACCGCACAGACGTCGGCCATCTCGTCGAGTTCGTAGATGTTCTTGCCGAACCCGCCAATGACGATCTTTCCGGCCGCAGTGACGATCTCACGCGTCAGACGCCCGGTGACGCCTGGCAAGGTAGGGCTGCCCTTCTCGGGAAGCTTGGCTAGCTGGGCCAGGAATTCGGGGCTGCTCAACGCGGACAGAGCGTCGGCCGCGTCGAACAGCGCGCGCCGATCCATCTTCTCCTGGAGATCGCAGAGGCGCCGGCCAATATCCGGGTAGGCCAGGGCATGCCCGAGAACGTTCTGGCCGGTAAGAACCGGATACAGCCCCTGCGTCAATTCGCCCACTTCGCTTTGTGAAAGAGGCGACATCGCCGCTGCATAAGCCACTTGGACGTCGAGTAGCGTCCTTTCGAGCAGTTCCAATGCCTGCTCCGGCGAGGCGACCGCGGCAAACGTCCTCGGCTTGCGGGTCCCTGCGTCCATTTTCTCGCGGGCGGACCGCAGGGCTCCATCAAGCCCCTTGTGATCGCCTCCCAGGGCTTGGTGCAATTCGCGGGTGAAGCGTTCGGCCTCAACCGCGGCCTTGAGCGGCTCGCGCATCATGTGGTCGTACCAACGCAGCCGGCAATTGCCGGTCACTTCGGAAGTCATCTCCGGCCCCGCCGTGGCGTCGAGTTGCTGACCGGCATACGAAAGGAAGGTCGCAAAGCTGCTGTCAATGCCGCGGGACTTCGAGCCCTCCCTGACCTCACGGCCTGCCTGCTCGACGATCCAGGTTGCCAAAGGGTTACCGGTCGTGCCCTGTGTCTTGGGTGTCGGACTGCCCGCGATGGCTTCACCACTGAGGATAAGAGCCGCTCCAAGGCAGCCCCCCAACGCGAGCTTCCACGCCATAGAGCAGACGATTCCCTGAGACCTCCTATC
>CAZFKF010000577.1:0-4437 GCA_964518805.1 uncultured Planctomycetaceae bacterium
AAGCCAAAGCTTCCCTGTCTGTTTGTCGGGGGAGTAGCCGACCAGGTAGTAGCGGCCCGCCTGGGGAAGAACGACCGTCTCACCACGCAAGATCCAGGAATCCGTATTGGTGAAGTGCTCGTGGAAGAACCGGGGCTTGGACACCTCGTTGGTCAACAGGACCTTGGCTCCGGCGCCTTTCGGCAACGCGAAAGGCGGGTCGTTATCGGGCAGCCCAGGGCCAACGATTGCCATCGCGGGACGGAATTCCTTCAACCGGTCGATGGCTGGGACTCCAATCTGCACGAAGAGCTTGAAATCCTTGGCCACTTCGAACGCCAGCCATACCTTCGACGAGTCCTTGGAAATCTCCCGATAGACGACCTGCGAAATCTGCGGGTCCTTGATGGAAATGGCCGTATCGGGGCCGGTCGCCTTGTCCTCGGTGAAGATGGGACGATGGGCATTTGCCTCTTGAGGCATGGATGCACTGCCCACGAAAAAGGCGAGGAGAAGGAAACCCGCTTTCACAACCCGTCGTGTGTGTCGCATATCCTGTTGCCTTCAGGCGATCCAGGGGAGTCGGAACCACCGCTCGTGTCTCCGTCATTCTACCGGCAGGCACTTTGATAGAGAAATCATCGTCGTGGCGGCGAGCGGATGATAGGAAACCAGGGACGTCCCAACTCACTTCGACTCGGCGCTGCCGACAAACAAGCCGCTGGTGCTTTCGTTGCCCAAATCCGTGGTCACGGCTCCGCGAGTCTCGCGCACCACCGGGTCCATCGGCGTTCCAACATAACACCGTTCAAGAATGGAGAGCGACAACGATGCGTCTGAGGACCGAATGTTCCGCGCGAGAAATATCACCAGAATTGGCGAGGATTGCCACTACTCCGAGATCGCTCCACGATTCATAACCTGCGGAACGCCCCGGAGATACGACTTGGTCGATGCTTGGCATCCGCGTTGCTCTAGCGATTCACGCAGGACAGCGTTTGCCTCCGATGCCTACCGCCTATGCGGGGGGCTTGTGAGAAGTAAGACCTGATGGCTTTGTGTCGAACGACGCCCGGCTCCAACCATACCGAGGAGAAACAGTCATGTCGAACGCGCGCGAGTTTGGGGAAGCGGCACGGCATTATCAGAACGAGATGCCGAGCCCCGTGCAAGTCGTTGTGTTCTTGATCCTTGCCGTGGCCAGCGCGGCGACGGGCGTTCTCGTGGGCCAACGCGACCCAGGCAATGGCGTGCTAATCGCCGTGGGAGGTTTGGTTCTCTCCCTGCTGGTCGCTACGGCTATCAAAGTCGCCAATCAGTGGCAGCGGGGCGTGGTGCTGCGCCTGGGCGAGTTCCGCGGGATCCGCGGACCGGGGATCTTCTTCGTCATCCCCGTATTCGACCGCGTGCGGATGATCGACATGCGGGTGCTCACGCACCACGTGCGCCGGCAGGAGGTGATTACCCGCGACAATGTGCCGGTCACGATCGACAGTGTCCTGTTCTACCGGGTCACCAATGCGGAAGATGCGGTGATGAAGATCCAGGACTACGGCAACGCGATCGGCCAGTTGGCCCAAAGCGCGCTGCGCGACGTGGTCGGCGGCATGACCCTCGACGAACTACTGGCCGAACGCGAGCAGATTGCCAAGCAGGTGGAACAGCACGTAGAGGCCGATTCGCGCGAATGGGGGCTCCACGTAATCGGCATTCGCCTTCAGGACATCGAAATGCCGGAGGACCTGAAGAAAATCATGTCGCGGCACGCCGGCGCCGAGCGCGAGAAACGGGCTACGATCACCAAGGCCGAAGGCGACAAACTGGCCGCCGAGAACCTGTCCGCGGCCGCAACGATTATGACCGCCAGCCCCGGGGCCATGCAGCTTCGCACGCTGCAGACGATCGACGGCCTCGGCCCCAACGCCTCAAACACGGTCGTCCTGGCCGTGCCCATCGAGATTATGGAACTGGTCAAGCGGATCGGCCACGCAGACTAACCGGGCGGAAGAGTTCCGACTCGGCGATGGGCAGAGGCCCCTATGGTTCCTTGCGGCAGGGGCGGACCGCGATGGCTTTGCGCGGCGAAGTGGGGCAGGCCACCTCGCACGCGCCGCACCCGGGACAGCGGCTTGGATCGATCTTGAGCGCAAGCGTGTACTCTTCGTCCGACCAGGCCGTAGTGATGGCCTCGTAAGGGCACGCATTCTTGCAGATGCTGCATTCGCGGTTGCTGGTCAGCAGGCAGATATCCACTTCGACCTTGGCAACGCCAATCCGAGCCGATCGCTTGTCGCCGGGCGAGAAACGGGCAATCGCGCCGCTGGGGCACGCCTCGCCGCAGCGGCAGCAGTCTTCGCGGCAGTAGCCAGGCCCAAATCGCACGGCGGGACTAAGAAAACCTGCCAGCCCCGTCTCGCCGAGTTCGGCGTGGAGAATTCCCGTGGGGCACGCGCGAATACAGTTGCCGCAACGGACGCACACGCCGCAGAAACGCGTCTCGTCGAGAGCGCCGGGCGGACGCATGGGAGGGGGATGTCCGCCAGGCGCCCTCCGGATCAGCCAAGCCCACATGGCACCCAGTCCGCCCGCCAGCGCAACCCGGCGCGGCAGACGCCATCCGCCTTCATCGCTGGCGTTCTTGGCGCGGGGAACGCGGCATGCAACCGGGCCGCCATCGCATGCCGAAGCGTCCTGCACGCCCGCTTCCGGCGAAGCCGATCGCGAAGGTCCTCGTCGCCGCAAGACAGCCCCCAGGCTTGATTGCCTCGCCAGGAGTTCCTGCGTTGCCCCCAATGGGCAAATCCTCGCGCACCACAGACCCGGGGCGAGCAGGCCGAGAATCGCCACGAGCGACAGTCCAGCCGCCGAGGCCAGGCTTGCGACGACCCATGGGCCGTGCCAGCGCGCGGCGAGGAAACCCGACAGCATCGCCAGAGGATCGAGCCAAAGGAGCAGCGGATAGCCGACGGCCGCTCCTGCAAAGGTGGCAATGGCCACCCATGGACCGATCGGCATCAGGCCGGGGGCGCGGCATCCGGCGGCTGATCCAATCCGGCCGGCCTGTTCGCAGATCAGTCCGGTCGGGCACAGCCATCGGCAGAACCATCGCCGGCGCAGCAGCGAAAGAACGAGTACGGGGGCTGCGACAAGCATGGTCCAACCGACCGAGCGAGCAGCGATTGCCGCCCCGATGCCGATAAACGGGCTGACGGCGACCATCATCATCGCCGCGGTGGTATTCGAGGCCAGGGGCCAGGCGACGGCAACTGCGGCGACCAGCATCCCACAACGAAGCGCCAACCGGATGTGCCTTCGCGTTCGGCTTTCGCCCGCCGGAGACTCGGTCGCAACTGGTTGGGATCTTCTCAACCCAGGTACGCCTCCTGGTGGCGCAGCAACTGCTGCACCTTGCCGATTTCCACGTCGCGAGGGCGGCAGCCCTGCCCAGCGGCTACGGCGGCCGCAGCGCCGGCAGCGTGGCCGGTGGCAAAGCAATTGGGAATGAGGCGGACCAGGTCGGCCATCTTGGCGTCGGCCGAAACGCAGCGTCCGGCGGCCAGGAGTCCGTCGAGCTTCACCGGAAGAATCGCGCCGTAAGGCACCTGCCACTCGCCGTGCTGGCCGTTCTCGCTTCCGCCCACCGCCACCACGTCCGGGTATTTCGTGGCCATGCGGATGTCGTCGCGCGTGATGGTGTGCGTGCCGCGGAGGACCCTCGTGATGCGCACGCCCAACTGCGGGGCGGTTTCCATCAGGTAGACCTTTTCGTAGCCCGGCGTGTGCCGGAGCTTCTCGACGCTCTTCCAGATGTGCCGGCGGTGATTCAATTCCAACCGCGTCAGTTCGGCCACGTCGACTCCGTCGGCGTCGGGCCCGTGCATGTTGACCCAATTCACCCCGGGCACCGGCGTGGGAGCGCCGAGGTCCTTCGGCTTCGCCTGCTGGCTGGCCTTGGCGGCGTCGATCTTGTCGAGGTTTCCCAGCCGGTGCACCAGCCCGATGTGGTAGCGGCGGTGCTCGTATTCCGCGCCGGCCGCGGCGAACAGGTCGCCGTCGCCCGAAGCGTCGACGACCACCTTGGCCAGAATCGCCCGCCGACCCGACTTGCTCTCGAACACCGCACCGGCGACCCGATCGCCGTCCATCACCGCGTCGACGCCCCAGCAGTGCAGGAACACGCGGACCCGGGCCTCCTGGATCATTTCGATCATGAGATACTTCAGGGCCTCGGCGTCGACCGTGGGATTCACGCCGGGCTGCCGGCCGATGATCCCGCCGTCCATCTGTTCCAGCCGGCGCATCATTTCTTCGCCGATCCCCCGGCACGCCTGGCGCCGTCCCGTGACCCAGTGCCCGAGCACCAGCAGAACCAATCCTCCGGTCCAGAGCCCGCCGAAGTGCCCATAGCGTTCGACCAGGGTGACGTCGGCCCCGGCGCGACGGGCGGCGATGGCCGCG
>CAZFKF010000578.1:0-4435 GCA_964518805.1 uncultured Planctomycetaceae bacterium
CACGCCGACGTGGTGAATGTAATTGTTGTCGGCGTAGTTCTCGGCGGGCGAGAGGGTCTTGCGGTCGCCGCCCGAAAGCGACACGCCATGGCTGCCGATCTCGAAGATGTCGCACCCCGCGACGCCGTTGCGATGCCCGCCGGCAATCGACACGCCCGAGCCGTGGTAGTCGCCCACATTGCGGATCGTGCAACCGGCGATCGTGCAGTCCTCGGTGTCTCGCAGCACGATGGCGGTCCCTTCGCAGCACTCAAAGGTCAGGCCGCGGAGCGTGATGTGCGCGGCCTTGGGGCCGATGTCGACGATCGTGCGCATGGTCGGCACGTAGACAGCCTTCTTCTCCGAGGCTTCGGGGGTCTGCGGGGGCCAGAAGTAGAGCGTCCACGTCTCGCGATCCAGGAACCATTCGCCCGGCGAGTCGAGTTCCTCCAACAGGTTGCGGACATAGTACCGGTCGCCAGCGCGGATCGGGTAGGAAGCGTCGCCGGCTAGTGTGATCTGCCGTGCCTGGCGGTCGATGGCCTTGACCGGAACGATGTTGTTCCACCAATTGTACCGTGCGAAGACGAACACTTCGCCGTCGGTTGGCCGGTTCCACGGCCTCAGGTCGGCCGGCCTGTAGACCAGCGTATGCTGGTTTTCGCCGGGAATGTCCTGGTACATGCTAACGAGCTTCCCGTCGGCATACGCCCAGCCACCACCGTAGGGGTTCTGCGGATCGTGGTTCGGCCAGCGGGCGAGGTGCTGGCGGCGGCCGTCGTAGATCAGTTGGCGGAAATAGACGCCCTTCAGTCCCGCGGCCGCTAGGTTGGCCTTGAGAACGGCGCCGCGGTGCGGCGCGAAAGCGGTGACCGCCCGGCCGCCGATCAGAACCGGCTTCTCGTCCCGGTACGCGCGGTACATCACGGGGAAATCCGCAGTGCCCGAGTCTTGCGCTTCGAGTCGAAGAGTCTCCGGCAGGGCATAGAGTCCGCTGCGAAGATGCACCGTGACACCCTCGGCGGCGTGGGCCGCCCTTTGTTTGCGGACGGCATCGCGCGCCCGCTGGAGCGTGGCGAAAGGGCCGTCGGACTTATCGGCATTCGGCGCCGTCAAGGTCCCCGACCAGGCGTCGTTCCCGTCTTCGGCCACGTAGAAGTCCGCGGCGTGCGCTGAGAGGCAAAGCAGTGAAAGGACGAGGAGCATCCAGGGGAACTTTCGCATGCCGTGTCTCCTTCCGATCATTCCGATTCCGCGCAGGCAGCTTCGCAGACTGGCAAACGTGTATCTGTTCGGCGAAATGAAGTGCCAAATGCAAGGGGGGATCGACTTGATCCCCCCTTGTTGAACACAGCCAATTTGAATCAACCGCAAACCTGCAAGGCTAGAACCTTCGGCTGCCCGCGGAAGCAGCGACCGTCCTACCAAGCGAAGTGCGCGAAAGCCTTGTTGGCATCCGCCATGCGGTGGACGTTCTCACGGCGGGTCATAGCCGCGCCTTCGCGGTTGTAGGCGGCCATCAATTCGGAGGCGAGTTTCTCGGCCATGGGGCGGCCCTTCTTCTCGCGGCAGGCCATCAAGACCCAGCGAATCGCCAGAGACTGTTGCCGGGTTCGGTTCACCTGCATGGGCACCTGGTACGATGCACCACCCACGCGCTTGGAGCGGACCTCGATGTTCGGCTTCACGTTCTCCACCGCGGACGTGAAGACCTCGATCGGCTCGACGTCGGGGATCTTCTGCTTAATGATGTCCAAGGCAGCGTAGAAGACGTTCTGGGTAACCGTCTTCTTGCCGTCCCACATCATGCTATTGATGAACTTGCTGGCCAAGACCGATCCATAGCGAGGATCCGGTTTGAGTGTCTCTCTGCTGGCGGTAATACGACCCATAAGAAATTCCTAAAACGGCTTTCCACCGAAAACCCAACGCGACCCACGGTCTACTTCTTCTGCTTCGCCCCGTAACGGCTCCGCGACTGGCGCCGGTTCTCAACGCCCGCCGAGTCCAGGGCTCCCCGAACCACTTGGTACCGGACCCCAGGCAGGTCGCGAATACGGCCGCCGCGAACGAGCACGATCGAGTGTTCCTGAAGGTTGTGCCCTTCTCCCGGGATATAGACCGTGACCTCTTTGCCGTTGCTCAACCGCACGCGGCTGATCTTCCGCAAGGCGGAATTCGGCTTCTTGGGAGTCATGGTCTTGACCTGGAGACAAACACCCCTCTTTTGTGGGCACTTGTCGAGCACCGGAGATTTGCTGAACTTCCGTTTCGGCCGGCGCTGAGTCCGGACCAATTGATTCACTGTCGGCATAAGTCTACTCGTACTTACTCTAGGCAGTCGGCCCTTGCGGAGTGGGAAACTACCAGCGTACCGCAACCGGGCTGTATGTCAAGGCTATCCGACTCGGAGGGGGCGTGTTCGAGAGGTTTGGCGATGGCGGACCCGCAGTGTCCGCTCCCAATCTCGCTTTCCCGAACAGCCCGCCGCAACGCCTCCAAGGCAGCAAGTCTCGAAATCCTATGATTCTTCGGACGAAGACCGCTCCCCGCCTCCAAACAGCTTGTCCAATTCCGCCGAAATCCTCGCCTCCTGCTCGGTAATCCTGCCCCCTTCGCCTTCCAGTTCGCCAGCCCCACCGACGGCTAGGTCGCTTGGCGGAGCAGCTTCCAGAAGTGGGAAGATGGGCTTCGGGGCTGGCTCCTTTCGGGCTGCCAGTTCGGCAATCGCCGAAGGCCGGAATCGAACCTCCCCATCTTGGTACATCCTAAAACCAGTTCCAGCGGGGATCAGGTGCCCGAGAATGACGTTCTCCTTGAGGCCAACCAGTCGGTCGACCTTGCCTGCCAAAGCCGCTTCGGTGAGCACCTTGGTGGTTTCCTGGAAGCTTGCCGCCGAGATGAAGCTGGAGCTTTGAACGGCAGCCTTGGTGATTCCCAGAAGCTGCGTGCTGGCCGTTGACGGACTGGGACGCGTGCAGGTGGCGGGCTTGCCGCCGCTGGTTTCGATCTGCGCGTTCCGCTGCTCGAAGATCTCTTGGCGGACGATGTCTCCCTCGGCGAACTCCGTGTCTCCGGGGTCGCTGACCTTCACGCAACCGGACAATTGCTGGTTCACGCGGCGGAACTCAAACTTGTCCATGACGCTGCCTTCCAAGAGGCCGGTATCGCCGCCGGACTCGATCCGCACCTTGCGAAGCATCTGCGCGACGATGATCTCGATGTGCTTGTCGTTGATTTCGACGCGCTGGCTGCGGTACACGTTCTGGATCTCGCGGACCAGGTATTGCTGGACGGCTTCTTCGCCGGAGATTCGCAGGATGTCGTGAGGCACCAAGGGGCCGTCGACCAGGGCCTCGCCCGCCCGAACGTAGTCGCCGGCATGCACGCGAAGGTGCTTGCCGTGCGACACCAGGTGCTCGCGCTCAATGCCCGTCTCGCTGCGAACGATGATCGTCCGCTTGCCGCGCCGCTTCTCGCCCAAGAGTTCGATGGTGCCGTCGATCTCGGCGATCACGGCGGGATCCTTGGGCTTGCGGGCCTCGAAGATTTCCGTCACACGGGGCAGACCGCCGGTGATGTCCTGGGTACCGGACACTTCGCGGGGGGTCTTGGCCAGCAGGGTACCGGCCGAGATCTGGGAGCCTTCCTCGACCTCGATGTGGGCCTTTTCGGGCAGGTAGTAGAAGTCGAGAATCTTGCCGCTGGCGTCTTCCAAGATGACCTGCGGGTGCAGGTCGCCTTTGTGCTCCATGATGAACCGGCGGACGGTCCCCGCGGCGTCCTTCTCCAGACGCATCGTCTCGCCCTCGATGACGTCCTCGTAACGCACCTTGCCGCCCACCTCGGCGAGAATCGGGATACTGTGCGGGTCCCACTGGCACAGCAGCGAGCCCTGGTGCACTTCGGCGTTCTCCTCGACCATCAGGTGCGCGCCGGCGGGAATCTCGTATTTCTCCAGTTCGCGGCCCTTCGGGTCGACGAGCAGGATTTCGCCGTTGCGAGTCAGCACGACCTGCTGGCCGGCGTCGTTGCGCACGACCTTGAGGCGGGTGAACTTGACGGTGCCCGCACGTTTCGCTCGGATCTCGCTCTCTTCGACGGCGCGGGCCGCGGTACCGCCGATGTGGAACGTCCGCATCGTGAGCTGCGTGCCCGGCTCGCCGATGCTCTGCGCGGCGATGATCCCCACGGCCATGCCTTCCTCGACCAGCGCCCCGGTCGAGAGGTCCATGCCGTAGCACAGCGCGCAGATGCCCAGGGGGGCCTCGCACGTCATGCCGCTGCGGACCTGAATCTTCTCCAGCCCGAGTTCCTCGATCCTGCGGCCGATCTCCGTGGTGATCAGGTCGTTCTCGCGAACGATGACTTCGTCGGTGATCGGGTTGACGATGTTGGCCCTGCTCACGCGGCCTCGCACCGAGTCGACCAGGCTCACCTCGACCTTCTCGCCGCG
>CAZFKF010000579.1:0-4430 GCA_964518805.1 uncultured Planctomycetaceae bacterium
GCTCGAGTTGCTTCTGGCCCAGGCCCCCGATTCCCGCGAGCTGGCCGAGTTTGCCAAGGGACTGGGAGTCGAGGCGTCGCCGTTTGAGCCGGCGGCGGGCAAGAAGTGCATTCTGTGCGGGCTCTGCGCGCGGGTCTGCAACGAGATGATGGGCCGCGGGGCGCTCAACCTCTTCGGCCGCGGCCACCAGCGCGAAGTGCGCACCGCCTACGACGAACGGACCCAGCAGTGCCAGGCGTGCGGGGCCTGTGCCGTGGTTTGTCCCACCGGGGCGATCGACCTGACCACGATCACTTCGCGGCGCATGCAGCCGCACTTTACGGCGTTCGACAAGTATCTCACCGCCCGCCCGTGCATCGATCTGGCCCATCCCCAGGCATCGCCGCGCGTGCCGGTCATCGACCGCGAGAACTGCATCCACTTCAAGACCGGCGAGTGCGGCCTGTGCTCCCAGGTGTGCCAGGCCGGCGCGATCGACTACGAGCAGTCGGAAGAGACCGTCGAGTTGGAAGTCGGCAGTGTCGTGCTCACGCCGGGCTTCGAGGCGTTCGACGCCACGCGCCGCGGCGAGTTCGGCTTCGGCTTCGCCCCCAACGTGCTGACCAACGTGCAGTTCGAGCGCATGCTCTCGGCCTCCGGGCCGACGCACGGGCACATCCGCCGCCCTTCCGACGGGCTGGCCCCCAAGCGCATCGCCTTCATCCAGTGCATCGGCTCTCGCGACACCGGCTGCGACAACGACTACTGCTCGTCGGTCTGCTGCATGGCGGCAACCAAAGAGGCCATCCTCGCCAAGGAGCACGAACCAGGCCTGGACGTGACGATCTTCTTCCTCGACCTCCGCGCCTTCGGGAAGGATTTCGACCGCTACTACGATCGGGCGAAGAACCGTCTGGGCGTGCGCTACGTGCGTTCGTTCATCTCGCGGACCTACGAGATGCCCGGCACGCGGAATCTCCGCGTGACCTACGCCGGAAACGGCGACGTTGGAATCCGCCAGACCGAAGAAGAGTTCGACATGATCGTCCTCTCGCTCGGCCTGGAGCCGAGCGCGACGCTCCAGCAGCAGGCCGAGCGGCTGCAAGTGGTACTCAACCGCTGGGGGTTTGCCGAGACGAGCGAATTGTGCCCGTTGGACACCTCGCGGCCGGGCGTGTTCGTCGGCGGGGCGTTCCAGGAACCCAAGGACATTCCCGACACCGTGATGCAGGCCAGCGCCGCAGCGGCCCGCGCCATGGCCCTGTTGGCTCCGGTTCGCGGAACGCGCGTGCGCAGAAAGACCTACCCGCCGCAACGCGACATCACCGATGAACCGCCGCGGGTCGGCGTGTTCATCTGCCACTGCGGCAGCAACATCGCCGGGGTGGTGGATGTGGAGCGCGTCGTCAAGCGAGCACGCGAGTTTCCGCACGTGGTCGTCGCCGAGACGAACACCTACACCTGCGCCGACGACACGCAGAAGAACATCAAGGAGAAGATCGCCGAGCACCGGCTCAACCGCGTGGTGGTCGCCTCCTGCACGCCGCGCACACACGAACCGATCTTCCGCGTCACGTTGCGCGACGCCGGGTTGAATCCATATCTCGTGGAAATGGCCAATATCCGCGACCAATGCTCGTGGGTCCATTCGGGTCAGCCGGGCCGGGCCACGGATAAGGCCGTTGATCTGGTGCGCATGGCGGCGGCCCGCGCGGCCCAACTCATGCCACTTCACGAAGAGCAGGCGCCGGTGAGCAACGCCGCCCTGGTCGTCGGCGGCGGCGTCGCCGGAATGACGGCCGCGCTGGCCCTGGCCGAGCAAGGGTTCCCGGTCCACCTGGTCGAGAAGTCGGATGAGTTGGGCGGCACTGCCCGGCAGATCCCTTCCACGCTCAGCGGCGAGGATGTGCAGGCATTCCTGGATCAAACCATTCAGCACGTCCAGGACGACCCGCGGATCACGGTCTATCGCAATGCCCGGGCAGCGAAAGTCGAAGGCCACGTGGGCGGCTTCACGTCGACGATCGATGTCGGAGGAGAAACCGCGAGCGTCAAGCACGGCGCGGTCGTGGTGGCCACGGGTGCGACCGAGCACAAGCCGCAGAGCTACGGCTACGGCCAAAGCGACCGGGTGCTCACGCAACTGGAACTCTCCGATCGCTTGGCACGTGGCGACGTAGCGATTTCCGAGAACGGCACCGTGGTCATGATCCAGTGCGTGGAGCAACGGGACGAGAATCGCCCCTATTGCAGCCGCGTGTGCTGCGCGTCGGCGGTGAAAAACGCCCTCGGGCTGCGCAAGCGATATCCCAAGTCGCGGATCATGGTCCTCTATCGCGACATGCGGACCTACGGCTTCCGCGAAACCGCCTATCGTGAGGCGCGGGAAAAGGGCGTCCTGTTCGTTCGCTACGAGCCGGAAACAGCGCCGCAGGTGACCGTATCTCCCCTCTCCCGTAGCGGGAGAGGCGCCGGGGGTGAGGGCAGTTCCTCTCACGCAGATCCTCTCCCAGACGGTGATGGGACCCTGACCGTGCGGATCCACGAACCCACGCTGGGCCGCGAGATGCAGATCGACGCCGACCTCGTGGTCCTGGCTGCCCCCATGGTGCCGCGGGCCGACCGCGAAGAGCTTTCCGAGCTGTTGCGCGTTCCGTTGAACGCCGACGGGTTCTTCCTGGAAGCCCACATGAAGCTCCGCCCCGTCGATTTCGCCAGTGAAGGACTGTTCCTCTGCGGCACGGCCCACGCCCCCAAGTTCCTTACCGAGACCATCGCCCAGGCCCACGCCGTGGCCGGCCGGGCCGCCTCGATCCTGTCGAGGAAGACGATGCCGGTCGGGGCCCAGACCGCGTATGTCGATCCCGACAAGTGCATTTCCTGCATGACGTGCGTCCACGTCTGCCCGTACATGGCCCCGCAGCCCAACGAGTTCAACAAGGCCGAGGTGCAAGGGGCGGTGTGCATGGGCTGCGGAAGCTGCACGGCCGAGTGCCCGGCCAAGGCGATCACGCTGCGGCACTACATTGATGCCCAGGTGATGGCCTCGGTGGAAGGACTGTTGGGCCTGGGATTTGCCGGCGCGGCCCCGAAACCGTTGTACCCCGAGCAGGTCGGGGTTGCCCCGCCGCGCTGGCATCAGAGCGAACCAGAATAGGAGTTGGGGCGGACCGCGCGCCGTGAGGTCCGCCGGATATGCCGTGAAGTCCGCCGGGCGCCGCTCCGCCCGCCCTCCACGTGCCGACCCGCGACGAGAGAACCGATGAACGACGAACCGCTGCTCCTCGCCTTCTGCTGCCACTACTGCGCGTACGCCGCGGCCGACCTGGCCGGATCGATGCGCCTTCAGTATCCGGACAACGTGCGCGTGCTCCGCCTGCCGTGCACGGGCAAGCTCGAAGTCAACTACATCATGGCCGCCTTCGAGCGGGGCGTCGACGGCGTGATCGTGGCCGGCTGCCTGGAGGGCGGATGCCATTACCTGGAAGGGAACCTGCGGGCGAAGAAACGCACGCAGCGGGCCCGGCAGTTGCTGGCCGAGATTGGCCTCGAGCCCGAACGGCTGGAAATGTTCAACCTCTCGTCCGCCGAAGGGCCGCGCTTCGCCGAGATCGTGACCACGATGGTCGAACGCCTCAAGAAGCTGGGCAAGAGCCCGCTACGGCCCGAACCCGCCCGGCTCCAACGAAACGTTCAAGAAATCAGCCGGCAGGCCGAGGCCCTGTTGCTTCAAACCGAACCGGCGGCTCACGCAAAGTAACGGTAGGTTATGCTTCAGCATATCCCATCCAAATCGATAGGCTTGCCAAAATGGATAATCCCGCCCGGTTCGATATGCTGAAGCATAACCTGCGGGCTGGATAGGAGACGACCGATGATCGTTGCCGATCGCAAGACAATCCCCGAAATCCGCGACCTGGTCAAGAAGCACGATCGCGTGCTGTTGGTCGGGTGTGGCACCTGCGTCACGGTCTGCCTGGCCGGCGGCGAGCGCGAGGTGGGCATCCTCGGCTCGGCCCTGCGGATGTCGCTGAAGCTTGCCGGGCGCCCGGAGGTGGTGGTCGACGAGTGCACCATCGAACGCCAGTGCGAGGACGCATTCATCGACCTGCTGGCGATGCGGGCCCCGCAGTACGACGCCATCTGCTCGCTGGGCTGCGGCGCCGGCGTGCAAGCCCTCGCCGAGCGGTTCCCCAAGAAGGCCGTCTACCCGGGCCTCAACACCCAGTTCATCGGCATTCTCGAATCGCAGGGCGTGTGGACCGAGAAATGCGCCGGCTGCGGTAACTGCCGGCTGGGCGAGTTTGCCGGCGTGTGCCCGATCACGCGCTGTGCCAAGCGCCAGTTCAACGGCCCCTGCGGCGGCTCGCACGACGGCAAGTGCGAAGTGAACCCGGAGCTGGACTGCGCCTGGCAGTTGATCTACGAGCGGGCCAAGGGGATCGGCTCGT
>CAZFKF010000580.1:0-4430 GCA_964518805.1 uncultured Planctomycetaceae bacterium
CGAGGATTTTCGTGGCGGAGGCCAGGCCCACGCCGAACCGGGTCACGCCCAGCCGGATCATCTCGACGACCGTCGCCAAATCGCGGACGCCGCCGGCCGCCTTCACCTGGGCCGCATCGCCCACCGTTGACTTGATCAGACGTACGTTGTGGAGCGTGGCGCCGGTGGGGGCCCAACCGGTGCCCGTCTTCACAAAGGCCGCCCCGGCGCGGACTGCCAGCCGGCTGCCGAGCACGATCTGGTCGTCGGTCAGGTAGTGGGCTTCGAGGATCACCTTGACCGGCAACCCCCCGGCCGCCTCGACCACGGCCCGGATGTCGTCCTCGACAACCTGCTGCCGGCCCGAACGGAGCATCCCGACGTTGATCACCATGTCGAGTTCCGTGGCCCCCTGGGCCGCTTGCTGCCGGGCCTCGGCCACTTTGGTGTCCGTGCTGGGGGCTCCGGAGGGAAAGCCCACCACCCCGCCGATTCCCACGTCGGGCGCGCCGGCCAAGAGGCCCTTCAATTCCGGCAGAAAGCAAGGAAGCACGAACGCGCACACGCAGTGGTGCTTGCGGGCCGTCTCAGCCAATTGCCGCACCTCCGCGGCATCCACGTCCGTGCGCACGGCACTCAGATCCATCATCCGGGCAAGTCGCTCGACGGTTAACTTCATCGTCTTTGAAGGGCGAGGGAAAAGGGGGATCAAATGCGAAGGGAATAGGGACAGCAAAATGAAAAAAGGGAACGAGGAAGGGGGGGATGACAGAATGGCGTTGCTCTTTTCCCCTCTTACCACCGCTTTTCCCTTTTCCCCTTCAAATCTCCTGCATGTGCTGCAGACTACTCGGAAACGCCGAAAGCGGCTTTGAAGGCGTTGGCGATCTCGGGGTGGACGGTGGGGTTGATCCCGTCGACGTCGTAGGCCAGGCCGAGCGTGTCGAGATCGTGCTTCAACTGGACGGTCTCCTCGGCGGGGCTGACGCGGGGCGGCACACTGCGCGTCAAGGGCGTCAGCCAGGCGTTGAGCGTGTGGCCGCCGTCGACCATCAGGTCGTGGCCGGTCACGTAGTTCGCCGCGGCCGAGGCCAGAAAAACGATCGCCCCGTACAGGTCCTCGGGCCGCTGGACGTGGCCCAGCGGAGTCAACTCGCGGATCCGCTCCCGGACCACGACCGGCGTCGAGGCGTGCATGGGCGTGAGCACGTAGCTCGGACTGACGCAATTGACGTTGATGTTGTAGCGGCCCCATTCGGCCGCCAGCATCCGGGTCATCTGGACCACGCCCCCCTTCGAGCCGTTGTATGAGGCGTTGCAGTTGCTGATCGTGGCCGACATCGAGGCGATGTTGATGATCTTCCCCTCGGTCGGCTTCTGGCGGATCATCTGCTGCGCCTCGGCCTGGGCGCAGAGGAAGACGCCAGTGAGATTCACCGCAATGACCTTGTCCCACGCCTCCTGGGCAATCTCCTCGTCGGCGCCCAGGATGCCCAGGCCCGCATTGTTCACCGCCATGTCCAGTCGCCCGAACTGCCCGGCCACGCGGCGAACCATGTCCTGGACTTGGTCGCGCTGGGTTACGTCGCAGGAGACGAACATTGACTGCCGGCCCAGCGAGCGGATTTCCGCGGCGGTCTTCTCGCCGGCCTGACGGTTGAGGTCCACGATGGCCACATCAGCCCCGGCCTGGGCCAGGGCCACGGCCGAGCCGCGCCCAATGCCCACCGCCGCCCCCGTGACCAATGCCTTCTTGCCGGTCAAATCGAACAACGATAAGTCCGCCATGGACGACTCCGGTTTTCACGTCGAAAGGAAAAAGGGCAAAATGCGAAGGGAAAAGAAAAAAAGGTGGGGAAAGGGGAAAACGAGAATGAGAGTGCGGTATGGTGCATTCTCGCCCTCTCTTCTCCCCTCTTCCTGCTTCCCTTCCCCTTTTCCCTTCGCATTTCTCTCTATATCACAGCTTGGCCTTCGGGTTCGAGAAGCGGAGGCCGTCCATGTCGTGGAAGGTGCTGTATTCGGTGACCAGGGCGCCTTCGGGCCCCGCCACCATGAAGTGCCAGGCGGTCAGTCGGTTCAGATCGCCCACCTCGTCGATTCCCAGCGGCTTGCAGCGACGCGACTTGACCAGATCGCGCTGGCTGGGCGGGATTTTCTCGATCAATTCCGGCGTGGGCTCGCCTTCGCCGAAGGTGTAGATCATGCCGTGCCGCGGCTGCCACGACTCCATCTTCGCCCCGCCCTTGGCCGTGGCCTGGTGGCAATGCTCGGGGATCATCTGGTTGGGGAGCAGGTAGATCTCGTGGCCGAAATAGTTGTGGTCCTGGCGATTGAGCCAGAAGATGCCTGCCATGCCCACCCGGGAAAAGTCGCCCAGGCCGAAGTCGAGGACCCACATCTCCTTCTCCAGCCGCTTCGAGATCGGGTAACCGAAACGGCGGAACATGTCGAAGTAGGCCTCCCGGGCCTTGTCAGCGACGAACTTGCCTTGGGCGTCATAGAAGTCGGCATTGGTGTACGTCTTCACCGCCGGCTTGTCGCAGCCATCCGCGGCCATGGCGGCGTGCTGCCCGACCAACGCCGCGCCCGCTGCCGCCGCGGTGCTTGCCAACATCGACCGTCTTGACCAAACCTGACCGCACTTGCGAAATACCTTCATTCGTGTTTCTCCGGATGCGTTAGCCTCTCGGTGTCTCAACAACGCTCCCTTGGGGGGGCGTTCGTGTGCAAACCGCGTTTCATCGTACGCGCTAGCAGGCCACCCCGAAAGCCCCTCCGACTTCAAACGGCTGAAGTCACGCTTCAGCGGTTGTAGCAGAGGAACCAATCGAGGGACACGCCCAAGGCATAATGCTGGATCAATCCGGAGAGCAGCGAGCGGGTACGGATGGCCAGAAATCCCCAGAACAGGCCGGCCGCAAGCGAGGCATAGGTTTCGCTGGCCGGGCGGCCGATGTGCATGATGCCTGAGGCAAGCACCTGGACCAGAACGGCGTTCACATCTCCCAGCTTGTCCCGGATGCCCATTTGCAGGAAGCCGCGGAAATGGAATTCCCATCCGAGGTAGAACAAGAGGTAGGTGGCGATATGGATCGCAAAGATCCCCGGCGACCTTCCCGCGCTCGGGTTGATTGGATATTGGGCCTGCACCGAGGGCTCGAGTGAAGCAATGTATCCGGCCAGCACGAGGCACGGGCACATCATGAGCATCGACCGCCAGGTGCGTGCCGGGATGCCAATGCGCACCCCGTAGTCGGCCAATCGTTCGCGCAGTCCGAATCGCACCACGAGCGCCGGCACCACGGCCAAGAGTGCGAATCCCAGCACGAACGAGTACACCGCCCCGCTGGCAGCGCGGTCGCTCCAGAGGACGCAGGCGTCGGGAATCGCCCGGGCAAGGAATTTGGCGTCGCCGTAGTACTTCCACGTGATCATCAAGACGGGAGCGACCAGCAGGATGACGGTCGGCTTGAACTGATCGCCGCGAAACGCCGAAGCCATCCCGTCCCACGCCGCGCGCCAACTCATGACCGCTCCTTCCTCACGCGTTCGAGCCACTCCCAGGTCCGCCGAAGACCTTCGGCGAGCGGCGTAGGCCGGTAGCCGAGTTCGCGCTGGGCCTTCGCGGTGCTGAACGCCCAGTCGGCCAGGAACATCCGCACCCAGCCCGGCGATATCTGAGGGTAGATGCCGAACCATTCGGCCCGCTTCCTGAGAATCCAGGCAAATGCCAGGGCCGAGAAGCGAAACACAGGGATCTGGAAATGCCGCTTGCCGCTCGCCTGATCGACGAGGCGGAAGAATTGCTTGAGCGACGCATTTTCGCCGCCGAGAACGTATCGCTGGCCGACTCGTCCGTTGGCCATGGCTAGGATGTGCCCTTCGACCACGTCGTCGATGTACACCCAGTTGCCGACATTGACGCCCCGGTTGAGCAGGAAGGGCACGAGGCCACGGTCGTATTGGTCGATCAAGAGCGAGACCGAGTTGCCTTCGGTCAAATGGCCTGGGCCGTAGACCCTGGCCGGATTGACGATCACCACGGGGAACCCCTCTTCGGCTCTACGCAGGGCCTCCTGTTCGGCGATCGACTTGGTTTCGTCGTATTCGGCGAAGTAGCGACTGGTGAGCCGCGGGCGGTCTTCGTCGCAGACCTGGCCGCGGGGCGTGGGGCCGAAGGTGAGGATGGTCGACGTCCAGACCACGCGTTCGACGCCCTGTTGGGCGGCCGCGTCGAATACGTTTCGCATGCCTTGGACGTTCATCTCGTAGAAGGTACTGCGATCGCGGGCCCAATTCTTGGCGTACGCGGCCAGATGGTAGACCTGCGAACAGCCCTCCATGCCGCGAATGAGCGACTGGCGGTCGCTGATATCGCCGCGGACCCATTCGACCAGCGGCGAGGCCAGCGGCCCGCCGTCGGCCCACCCAAAGCCGGGAGGCGGATC
>CAZFKF010000581.1:0-4423 GCA_964518805.1 uncultured Planctomycetaceae bacterium
CCATCGCTTGGTTGTAGAATCGGCATAGGCGGTTCACGGTGGCCAAAGCCCCCGCTGCTCAACGGGCCGACAGGATTGGAATTACGTGTTGCGGTCGTGGCGGCGCGGCCATTTCGCCCGCCTGCATGAACTGCCGTGCCCCGCAGCCGGGGGCTTGCCCTGCCCCCGCCGATCGACGAGAATTTGGGCATGGTCTGCGTTGGGTGACACGTTCGTAGTGCGGGCTTCAGCCCGTTGGTAGCATCCAAGGAGGCGCGCTCCACGAGCGGGAGCCCGCACCACGAACGAGACGCCCGGTTGCCTACCCCCTGTCTTGAATCGTTCCATCCTTGTTCTATGTCTGCGACGGAAGACTCCTCGGCGCTCCGTTTTGAATCGCTCAAGCCCGGCGACCGGATTGCGGTCGAGCATCGGGTGACGGTGGGCGTCAAGTCGTGGACCACGCGAGTCGCGGGCAACGTCGTTCGCACCCAGCGGCGGCGTCACGGACTGCACTTCCGCCGCAACGTTGACGACAAGGTCTATAGCGACGTGATCCACCTTCAGCTCCCCGACGGCGAACTGGCCAACGTGACCATGGACGAGTTCACGACGCTGCATCCGGTGTAAGAGGAGAAAACGGCCTTTCGCGATCGGTCGGTTGTGGCGCTCGCAGAGCACCCGACGAGTCCTGAAAGCTGACGGCAAACTGCTTCCCACGATCATGGCCGATTCCGCCCAGCCACCCAACCCTCCCTCGCTGTTTGCCTCGCATCCGCGAAGCTTCGAGCGGAATCGCTATGTCTACCCCGTGGTGAGCCGTCGGGCGGGCGGGGTGTCGATCGGCGTGAACCTGAATCTCGACAAGGTCTGCAACTTCGATTGCGTCTACTGCCAGGTCAACCGCTCGGAGCCGGGCGAGAAGGAATTTCTCGATCTGGAGCGGCTGACGGCCGAGCTCGATGCCGCGGTCGAGCTGGTCGTCTCGGGCCGGATCTTCCAGCGGCGATTCTCCCTGACGCCTCCGCCCTTGCGCCGGCTCAACGACATTGCCCTGAGCGGCGATGGCGAGCCGACCACCTACCGCAACTTCGACGACGTGATCGCCGCCTGCGCCGACGTGCGCCGACGCCACAAGCTCGACGACGTGAAATTGGTGCTGATCACCAACGCCAGCATGTTCCACCGCGAGCGGGTGCGCCGCGGCCTGGAAATGCTCGACGCGGCCAACGGCGAGATCTGGGCCAAGCTCGACGCGGGCAGCGAGGCCTACTATCACCTCGTCGCTCGATCGTCGATTCCCTTTGCTCGAATTCTCGAAAACCTCCGCGACGCGGCCGGGGTGCGACCGATCGTGATCCAGTCGCTCTTCATGCGGATTCACGGCGAGCCGCCCCCGACGGCCGAGCAGGAGGCGTTCTGCGACCGCCTTTCGGAGATCGTAGCCGGCGGCGGACAAATCAAGCTTGTGCAGATCCACACCATCGCCCGGCCGCCCGCCGAGAACTGGGTCGCCGCGCTCGACGACGCCCAGGTCGACGCCCTGGCCGACCTGGTCCGCCGCCGCACCGGACTGCCGGTCGCGGCGTTCTACGGCCGCTAACCGCAGGACGCGCCTGGCCTAGTTTGCATAAGCCCAGTTAATGCCTTATACTGCAAGCATTTATGCTTAGACATCATGGTTGTGTTGCGCGACGAATACAATCGATACATCTAGGGGGGGCCTGCTTATGGTTTGGACCGCGGTACTGTTCGGCGTTCTATTGGCGGCGCTCGGCGTGCTCGGCTACTTCGTGACCCAACAGACGTTCTGGCCGGCCGTCGTTCCTGCTGTGCTCGGGCTCGCTTTCCTTGTTGCGGGCCTATTGGGGTTCAAGCAGGCGTATCGCAGAAACGCCATGCATGCGGCCGTGGTGCTCGCCCTGTTAGGCCTTGTGGGGACGTTCCACGCTCTGCTCCAGTTGATCCGGCCACTCTTCGAGAAGCCCGCGTTGGTCGTCGAATCGGTGACGGCTGTCCTCTGCGGCGCGTTCATGTGGCTGGCAATTCGTTCGTTCATCGAGGCCCGTCGGCGGCCACCGGTCGCTGATCCCCTGTCAACCGAAACGACGCCCGAACCGTCGGGCCAGCCGACCGAAGCAAGTGGGTCATGAGGAAGCCTCGCGTCGCAAAATCCGATCGGCTTCTCAAGAGCCTTTCCGAGTACGAGAAGGTCCTGATCGTCACCCACGACAATCCCGATCCCGACGCCCTGGCCACCGGATGGGCGGTGTGGCTTGTCGTCAAGGAGCGGCTCGGCAAGAGCGTCCGCTTGCTGGGAAGCGGGTTCATCTCGCGCGCCGAGAACCGGCATATGGTCAAGCTGTTGGACCCGCCGATTGAATTGCTCGGCAGCATGACCTGCCCCGATCGCGCGGGCATCGTGCTGGTCGACTGCCAGTCGGGCAACCAGGATCATCTCTTCTGCGAAGACGACGGGAATCTGGCTGCGGTTGTGGACCATCACGCAAGCCCGAAGGGGCGTAAGCGGCCGGCGTTCTGCGACGTGCGGCCGCGCGTGGCGGCCTCGGCGAGCATCGCCACGTCGTACTTGCGAGAACAGAAACTCGAACCCGGCACCCGGCTGGCCACGGCCCTCCTGTTTGCCATCCGCACCGAGACTCGCGGCAGCGAGACGCACTACTCGCGCCTGGACCGCTCGGTTATTCCTTGGTTATCCGAGCGGGCCGACCCGAGCCGCCTGGCCGAAATCGAAAGTGCCCCCTTGCCGCTGGTTTACTACAGCGACTTGGTCCTTGCCTTGCAGAACTCGTTCCTCTACGACGACACGGCGTTCTGCATGCTCCCGCGGGCCAGCGGCCCGGAAATCGTTGGCGAGGTGGCCGATCTCCTCATCCGATGCGAATCGATTTGGCGCGTTTTGTGCGGAGCGGTGGTGTGCGGCGATCTGCTCCTCTCGGTCCGCACCGACCGCGACGAGGAAGACGCGGCCCTCTTGGCCCAGAAGACCGTTGCCGGCATCGGCCGTGGCGGCGGCCACCGTCGCCGCGCCGGAGGCAAGGTCCCGGACGTCGGACCGAAACTCACCGACGATCTCCAAGACCAGATTCGCAACCGATGGCTTTCCGCTTGCGGCGTCGAGCGGCAACGCGGCACGCGATTGATTGCCCTGCGGGAAATCGTGGAGAATCTGTAGCCGCCGGAAAGGCGGGCGTCAAGCGTTCGACGGAGGACAGCCCCTTTGGGGCAGATGCGTGACGTGGTCCGGCGTTGGTCGGAACAGAATCAGGATTCCAGAGAAACCCTGCACGAGCCGGTCCTCCACCCATCCACCCTCGGACCCCTTCGCGCTCCTCGCTCTCCTAGCGATCGATCGCAGCATCGAACGCGATCGACCAATCGACGTCCGGCGCGTCGAATGCCACGTCCTGTGCCCAGACTCCCTCGCCGACGTGCCGGACCGTCGCGGCGGCGGACTGGCCGGCCTTCGGACGATACCCTTTCGGCACGTCAAGGAAGACGCGCCCCGCAAGACCCGGCGCACGGCGGAAACGGCCCGAGAGGACCCGCCGCGTTTCATCCCATGCCAGGCGCTGGATCTCGTGGTAGCCGGCCAGGACGTGCATATCGGTGGCGATCAGTTGCGGCCTGCCGGTCAGGCGGCGGATGACGAGGATGCGGCTCGACTCGGGCGGGAGGGTGAGCGTGACGCGATCCTCGAAGCGGCCCAGGAGTTTGCCCTCCCAGAACTCGAACACGGCCGCTTTGGCCGCCGGTGCAAGTCCTAGCCGGCCGAACTCGACGGTCCGCTGCTCGGGCCGGTTCTCGAAGTTGAACACGCCGACCACGTCCCACGCGTCGAACTCTCTGTCGCAATGAACGTGCCACAGCGACGGAAGCGTCCGCTCGAACAGGTCGAGCGGCTTCGCCCGGGGGTTCCCCGGCGGAAGGCACTGCTGCATCATCCGGATCCGCGGCAGGGGCAAGAGGCGAAAGTCGTCGCTGAACGAGATGCTGCATCCGGAGAGCGTCATCAAGGCCAGGCGGAGCCGGGCCTCTTCGATGGGGGCCTTCATGCCCACGCTCATATCGCACACCTCGCGATGGTAGAGCCGGTCGTTGATCCAGTAGCTGGCGGCCAAGAGCGGGGCGTTGATTCGCAGCAGTTGAATGCCGTCTTGGAGCCCGGCATCGCCCGTGTCGTCGCCGATGTAGGAACTGTTGCCGAGCCCGGTGGACAGCAACGGCGGCGTCTGGCAGTAGCGGATCCAGGCCTCGGGCCCGGCGCCGCGGCGGATGGCTTCCATGCCGCGGCGGAGCACACCCCAGCCGCGCGCACATTGCGGATCGTGCTGCACATAGGCCCCGCCCGAGCCGGCGATGAAATCGATCTTGTAGTAGGTCGATCCTTCGGCCGTGAGCCTTGCGAAGGTCTCTTCGATCC
>CAZFKF010000582.1:0-4422 GCA_964518805.1 uncultured Planctomycetaceae bacterium
GCTGCCGGCGGGCCGCTTCGATCTGCGCCAGGTGCAAGGCCATGTTCCGCTCGCGGTCGGCCAGCGCCGGGGCGATCTGTGCCATGGCCACGCGTAACACGCCGGCGCGGCGGTTTCCCGCCGTGCTCGCGTCTTCGGAGGCCGGGATGGGAGACGTTGGACTCACTTCAAACCACCTCACTTCCCGTCCAACACGAAGTGGATCGCGCGCTCCAGGTCGCGCCGCGTGCTGGTGGAATACTCGATGTCGAACCAGAGAATCTTGCCCGCAGCGTCGACTAGGTACACGCGAGGTATCCGATCGGTGGCCACCTTGGCGAAATACTTCCCGTCGGCGTCGAGCAGGTTCGCGTACTTGGCGTTCGCTTCCTCGACGGCCTTTCGGGCCACATCGAGCTTGTCCTTGACGCTGATGCCGATCACCTGCACGCCGCGGTCCGCAAACGGCTTGGCCACGTCCAACTGGAGATACTCCAGGGCCTGGGTCGCGTACACGCTGTCGCTCTGCCAGAACAGCACGACCGACAGACTCTTGCCCAGAAGCGAGCGAACCGAGGCACGCTTCCCGTCCAGTCCGGGCAGTTCGGCGTCCGGGATCGCGTCGTTGACCTTGACCAGGCAGGTCTCGGCCAGCGCGGCGGGCAGCTTGACCTCGGGCATCTTCGGGGCCGGCGGCGCCTCGGGCGGGTTCTTCTTGGCCTCGGCGATGGCCTGGGCCTTCTGCTCGGCCATTCCTGCGCGATACTGCTCGGCCATGCCCTTGCCTGCCGCCTGCTTGCCGCCGCCGGAATCGGACGGCCCGGACGGCTTCTGACAACCGGCGGTTGCGATCAACGCGATAAGTGCCACGGCAGTGCCGAGTTGACCAGTCGTTCTCCGCATACTCTCCGGTCCTCCGTCTTGCCCCTAGCGATTGATCCGAATGCCCAATTCCTTCAGTTGCTTGGCATCGACGACCCCCGGCGCAGCGGTCATCATGTCCGTGGCCCGCTGCGTCTTCGGGAAGGCGATGCAGTCGCGGATGCTGTCTAGCCCGCCGAAGATCATCACCAGCCGATCGATGCCCAACGCAATGCCGCCGTGCGGAGGAGCGCCGTACTGGAGGGCGTCCAGGAGGAAGCCGAACCGCTCGCGGGCCTGCTCGGGGCTGATGCCCAACAGTTGAAACACCTGGCTCTGCAGTTCCTGGTCGTGGATACGGATGGTTCCCCCGCCGGCTTCCGAGCCGTTGATCACCAAGTCGTACGCCTGCGCCCGGCACTTGCCCGCGTCGGTCGCAAGCAACTCGCGGTCCTGCACCCGGGGCGCCGTGAAGGGGTGGTGCATGGCGGTCCAGCACTTTTCTTCTTCGTCGAAGGCGAACATGGGAAACTCGACGACCCAGGAAAAGTGCTTCTGCGCCGGGTCGTAGAGTTTCAGTTCGGCCGCCAGGCGTTTGCGCAGGCCGTTGAGGGCCTTGCAGGTGACCTCGAACTTGTCGGCAACGATGAGGATGAAATCGCCGGGACCGGCCTGCATGCGATCGGCGATCTTTGCCAGCAGATCGGCGGAGAAGTTCTTGGCGATCGGCGAGCCGAGCGCGCCGGACGCATCGGCCTTGAACCAGGCCAGCCCCTTGGCCCCGAAGTCCTGCTTGATCCAGTCGGTCAATTCGTCGATCGTCTTGCGCGAGTAGCGCTCGGCCGCCCCCTTGGCGTTGATGGCCCGCACGCGACCGCCCGAATCGGCCGTCTCGCGAAACACGCGGAACTCGCACTGCCGGGCCAGATCGGTTAGGTCGGTCAGTTCCATGCCGAAGCGCAGGTCGGGGGCGTCGTGCCCGAACCGCTCCATGGCCTCGTCGTACGTCATGCGCGGCAAGGGCAGCGACAGGTCCACCCCGAGCATCTCCTTGGCCAACCGGGCCACCATCCGCTCGACGATGTCCATCACGTCGTCGGCCGCGACGAACGACATTTCGAGATCCAACTGGGTGAATTCCGGCTGCCGGTCGGCGCGAAGGTCCTCGTCGCGAAAACATCGGGCCACCTGCACGTAGCGGTCGTATCCGGCCACCATCAAAATCTGCTTGTACAACTGCGGCGACTGCGGCAGGGCGTAGAAGGTGCCTTGCTGAACGCGGCTGGGAACCAGGTAGTCGCGCGCCCCTTCAGGCGTGCTGCGTCCCAAAACCGGGGTCTCGACATCGATGAAGTCTTCCTTGTCCAGAAACTCGCGCATGATCTGAATCATGCGATGGCGCAGCAGCAGCGTCTTCTGCATCTCCGGCCGACGCAGGTCCAGGTAACGATACTTCAGACGCAACTCCTCGCTGGGCAGATCTTTGCCCGTCGTGCTCGGATAGAACGGCGGCGTCAGGCTCTTGTTCAGCAGGACCATCGACTCGGCGTGGACTTCGATTTCGCCCGTGATTAGCTTAGGGTTCACGGTTCCTTCCGGACGCAGACACACCGTGCCCGTCACCTGGACGACGAACTCAGATCGGAGCGTTCGAGCGGCTTCCAGCAGCGCCTCACGCTGCGAATCCGGCAAACCGCCTCCGCTCATGCCAAACACCACCTGGGTCTTGCCATATCGGTCGCGGAGGTCGATGAACAAAACCCCGCTGTGGTCGCGATAGGTGTCCACCCATCCTGAGAGGGTGACCCGTTGATGTGCGTGTTCTGCCCTCAGCTCGCCGCATGTGTGGGTGCGAAACAAGTTCTCTATCCCCAATAAGAGTGACTTCTGGAAGCCAGGTTCACGGTTGCCGAACCGTTAATCCGTTTGAGCAAGCTCAAAGCCCCATTCTAGATAGTGCCCAAGGGGGCGCAAAGGTTGACTAGCCCCGCCCGCCGCGTTTCTGAGTGCTGGCCGGAACGGTCCTCTATCCCACAGAAGTTGTGGTATATCGCCAAACCAACCAGTCTGGTGTACTCACACCCCTCGCAGAATGTACCCAGGTGTACAGTGGGGCCAACGAAGCGCGGGCCCACCGCCTCGACTATCATGGTGGGCCTGCGCTTCGCTTGGCCCACTCTACGATTTCCAAGGTTCTCATTGGCCGGGTCTCTGCCAGGCCTGTCGCCGGACGGCCTCCAACAGATCGGCCTTCCATTGGCCGTCCGCGCGGCGAATGCCCGTGCGTTGGTCGAACACCGTCTGGTCTTGGTAGGAATAGATCCACCAACCGGCGAAGCCGTACTCGGCGCATTTTCGGAAGTGCCAGTCGAACAGGTCGCGTCCCGAATGCAGGCCGGACGAGATGACGGACTCTTTCAGTTCTTGCTCGTGCCCGGGGCCCTTGAAATCCGTGGAGATGATCCGCGAGGCGTTCTTCGGGCCGAGGATCTCGACGATCTTACGCAGGTAATGGAAGCCATCTGGTGCGGGGTCGCAGAAGGGATAGGTCGTCATCGGCCAATAGTCGGGCGGAAGGGCGAGGTCGTCGACGAGCCATTTCTTCAGGTTCACCACGCCGCTCAATCGCTTTTCGGGGGACTTCGGCGTCCAGTACGCGCAATTCGACATGATCGGAAGCAGGTACGGCGCTGCCTTGGGCCGCTTGCCCGCGCTGCGAAACGCCGGCCAGACGCGTTTCACGAACTGTTCGGTGTGGGCGAGGATTGCCGGATTGTGGTCGGTCTCCCACAGGACCGGTTCGGCGCATCCGTGTTGGTAGTTGCCCATCATGGCCCACATGGCGATGTTCTCGGGATGCTTCGAGCGCGACTCGACGTAGCTGATGATCTGACTGTACCACGTGGCCGATGATTCCCAGGGGGCCGCGTCGGCCACCGGCCAGGACGTGCCGCCCGGGCGGCCGAGATGGTGCTCGGAGTCGATGCAGTACGGAATCCAGCGGTTGTCGGCCAGATCAAGTTCCACGGCGATTCCGGCGTCGTGGCAATCGTCGATGAAGAGGGCCACGTTCCCGAGATACGTCATGTTTGCCCATTCGCCGAGCATCTGGCCCGGGCGGGGGCCCTGCGCGGGATGCGACAGCGTGAACGGGATGGGGATGAACAGGTCGATGTAGTTGATCTTGGCTTCGGCAGCCAAGTCGCGCAATGCCGCACGGATCTCTTCACGATACTCGGGACCGTAGGGATCAAAGACCGGCCAAGGGTAGCCGGACATCCCTGCGTGTGCGACGTTGGGATTGAAGAAGACGCCGCGCAATCCGGTGCGCGGGGCTGGGGGTACCTCCCCCGAGACGGCCATCGAGTCGGTCGCCGGACCGATCCTGAGCAAGATCGCGATGGTGAGAGATAGTTCTTGCAGCCGCATGTGGGGGTCAGACCTTAAAAGATAAAATACCGCGTATTCACATCGCTGAGGCAAGCAGGGCTTCTTCACCGGACGAGTGACTTATTTTATCTTTTAAGGTCTGACCCCATCCTCCAGCCCCTTCGGCGTTCGATGGCCGTGGGCGAGGTATTC
>CAZFKF010000583.1:0-4412 GCA_964518805.1 uncultured Planctomycetaceae bacterium
GATTGGTCGGCCTGGGATCGACGCTTCGGGCCGTATTTCGACGGCTCGGCGTTTGCGGACTTGCCGCGCCGCAACGTACCCATCGAGTGTTTCTATCTTCCCCTGCACGAGAACTGGCCTACCAAGATCCGCGACGCCTACAACGGCGGCTATTGGGCCGACCGCGCCTTTGGCCCGGGGTATCGCGAGGCCTTTGTCGAAGTCTCGCGGCAGATGGTTGCACATTTGGCCGAGCGCGGCTGGCGCGAGACGATCTTCCAGGGTTTCTTGAACAACAAGATCGACTTCAAGCGAAACGGCTGGTCGCGAGGTTCCTCTCCGTGGCTCTTCGACGAGCCGGCCAATTTCCAGGACTACTGGGCCCTGCGGTATTTCGGCGAGGCATTTCACGAAGGGGTCGTTGAAGCCCAAGGCAGCGGCCCGCAAGGGCCCAAAGCGTGCTTTCGCGCCGATATTTCCCGGCCCGAATGGCAACGCGACACGCTGGATCGCGTGTTGGACTACTGCGTCGTGAACGCCGGGTCGCTGCGGCGCTACAATCGCCTGGTGATCGACCGCAAGGAGCATCTTGGCCAGATTGTCCTCGACTACGGCTCGACGAACGCGATCGAGCAAAGCAACATGCAGCCCGTGGGCTGGTGCTTGGATTCGTGGTGCCTGGGCTCCGACGGCGTGATCCCGTGGCAGACGATCGGCAATGAGCAGTCGTGGAAAGAGGCCGATCCGCTCGCTCTGTTCTACCCCGGGCAGCTCGTCGGCAGCGATCACCCGATCCCGTCGGTTCGCCTCAAGGCATATCGACGCGGGCAGCAAGACGTCGAATACCTCACCCTATTGGGCCAGGTGCTCAAGGAACCACGGTGGGCGATTGGGGAAAGCGTTCGCGCGGAACTCGGGCTCAAGGCCCGCCGGCGGGGTACGGGGGCTGCCGGCGAAGATGCGGGGATCGTTGAATACGCGGACTTGATGCCCGAGAAGGCTTGGGCCGTTCGCGTCCGGGTTGGACGAGCGATTTCCGCCCTGCACCCGGCGCCAAAGCGGAAGCTGGTGGACCTCCGCACTCCTCCGAGAAGTCGAACGCCAGACTCGCCTTGAGTCTCGCGTCCTGCGCGCGGCTAGAAAAAGACGCGACCGGCGGCCACACATCTTGGCAGGGTCACCGGTCGTTGAATCCGCGGTGCGCGGCCGAAGGCCACGACTTGTCCGCGCTATTCTCCGACGTAGGGAATCAAGGCCATGAACCGAGCCCGCTTGACAGCCGCGGTGACCACGTGCTGGCTGACGGCGCTGCAACCGCTCTTCCGCCGCCCGATGATCTTGCCTTGGCGGTTGGTAAGCTTCTTGAGAAGTTCGATGTCCTTGTAGTCGACGTACACAGGGCGGGGGCGTACACCATCGACAAACAGAGGGTCCTTCTTCTTGCCGCGGGCCTTTGCCTTGGCGCGGCGCTTGCTCGTCCGACTGACTCTCGACGACTGGCCGGGTTTGTACATGGGCTCTATTGCCTGAAAGGGTGGTCTCTAATCCTGAGCCTTCTTAGTTTACTGATCTTCGGCTCGGATGCAACCCGTGCTTGGCTATTCGAGAGAATAGACAGCGGACGAGACGTCCTCCGGCGGCTCCACGCTCGATGACGTAGGAAGCGGAGAGCTGTGGTGGGGAGCCACAAGGGTGGTATGCCAATCGACCCCCAATGCCACCACATTGACCCCAGAGCCGACCCCCCACAGGGCGATGTGGTCGCCGCCACGAGCGAAGCCGTGTTCAATGCCAAGTGCGGCCGTGACGGGCAGTGCCACAGCGCCGGTGTTGCCCAGGAATTCCACCGTGGCGTAGTCGATCGCGGTGTCGAGTTCGAGCGTCTCAAAAAGGAGCTTGCGGTGAGCGCGGCCGACTTGATGACAGAAACTCCGGTCGATCTGTTCGGGAGCCCAGCCAGTCGCCTCCAAGAAGCCCGGAAAGGCCTCTCTGCCCGCCTGAACACCTTGGCGCATCAGCGCGTCGGCATCGGTCCACATCAGGGTCCGCGTGCCCTCGACGATCGAATCGTCCTGTCCGCTGCAACACAGCGCGCAGGCTTCGCTCCGCGCGACCGCCACGCCGCCCAGCAGGCGATTTCCCGTGCGGCTCAACTGGCGATCGACGAGCAGGACTGCCGCGCTTGCCGAGCCGAGCGTCAGCGACGCAAGGGCTCGCTTGGCCTCACTGCGCGTCAGGTGCGTGGTTTGGTTCAGATACTGGATCGTGTTCTCGACCACGGGACGGGCGTTTTCCGTTCCCACGACCAACCCGGCGCGGATGTGGCCCAACTCGATCATGTTGGCCACCTGGACGATACCGTTCATCAGCCCGAGGCAGGCGTTGGAAACGTCGTAGACCATGCAGTCCGCGGGAAGTCCGAGCCGATAGTGAACGCCACTGGCCGTGGCCGGTTCGAGATAGTCGCGGCACACCGATCCATGGACCAACGCTCCCACGTGCTTCTTATCGAGGCCGGCGATGGCGAGCGCCTTCTCCGCCGTCAGCACGCTTTTTTCGCTCGGCATGGTGCCGGGCGCCCAGAAACGTCGCTGCGCGATCCCCGTGATGAGTTCCAGTCGTCCTTCGGAAAGCCGCAGGCGGCGGTAAGCCGGGGCCAATGCCTGTTCAATCTGGGTCGACGTAACGACTTCTTCAGGTAGCGTTTGGGCGAAGACTTCCAGACAGACATTCCGGTACCGCATCGATATGTCGAGCCCTTACAAACTGCGTAGTCATGCTGAGGTAAGGAGTTCAGAATAGCCTTGCGCTTCAGGGTGGTAAAGAGATCGGGGGAATATGTGCGGAAAGATTTCGGCCTGGCGCGGCGATGGACTCGCGGGCAACGGGGGGACCGCGTGTGCGGGCACGCATCCGAGAAGGAAATCCAACCGACCGGCCACCTTGGCGCGATGTGGAAAACCACAATGCTAGCATCGCTAGCGACACAAGATATTGTGGCCCATGGGTTTAGAATCCGCAAAATGGTGAGTTTTCTTGCAAACGTCATATCGCGTTTCTAGACTCCGTGTGACTTGCATCTCAACTCGTTCGTGACACACATCCATCTTTCAGGTATTCGCAGGATCAAACGATAGGGACATCGCACCGGAACGGCATCCAGCGTGGGTGCCGATGGGCCGGCAGGAATCGCCAACCAACCGCGTCAGGGACCGACGTGTCTTTTGGGCTTCGTGCGTGAACGTTGCGGGACGTTCTTCTGCGCGGGCTTCTGCGGACCGTTCCGTCAGGCGCGCTGCTGGGCCAGGACCGGAGGCATTGTCGGGTCGAATCCCCGTCACTACGAGCGGACACACCGGACGTGTCCAAGGAGCAAGCTCAATGAACGAAAAGCCACTGATCGGAGTAAATGCGGACTTTCGGTCTGCCAGAAAGGATTCTCCAGCGTTCAGTTACCTGTGCGCCGGTTACTACGATTCGTTGGCCAAGGCCGGGGCCATCCCGGTCATCCTCCCACCCCTGGTGGAAGTGCATGACGTGCGACGCGTTCTCGATCATCTGGACGGTTTCGTGATGATCGGCGGGGCCGACCTCGATCCGCGCCGCGACGGATTCATGCTTCATCCTTCCGTGCGCACGCTCGATCCGCGCCGCGAAGACTTCGATCGCATGCTC
This sequence comes from uncultured Planctomycetaceae bacterium, assembly GCA_964518805.1. Lineage (GTDB taxonomy): Bacteria > Planctomycetota > Planctomycetia > Pirellulales > Thermoguttaceae > CALFBP01. The sequence continues at coordinate 3,655 of CAZFKF010000583.1, forward strand.
GTCAGCGAGATCGCCCGCCGCCAGATGCCTTTCTTCGGCATTGGCGTGGGAATGCAATTGTTGAACGTCTCGCAAGGCGGGAACCTCTTCCTTCATATTCCCGAGGACAACCCCCGCGCGATTCCGCACTGCGACCCGATGGACTCGGCCCATCGCCATGCCCTGGAGGTCGTTCCGGGTTCGCTCATGGAGAGGGTCTACGGCGAAGGGGAGATTCGCGTTAACAGCATGCATCACATGGCAGTCGACGACATTGCTCCGGGTTTTCGCGTTACGGCCCGCTGCCCAGACGGGATCACCGAGGCCATCGAGAGCGTGATGGACGACTGGTTCGCGTTCGGCACGCAGTTCCATCCGGAGGCTGACTCGGCTTCCGCCCTCGATCTGAGGATTTTTGAGGAATTCCTCTGCGGGATCGCGGGCGAAGTCACCGAGATGCGGATGGTCGCCTGACATGGCTTTCAGAATCCGTCCGGCCGCACTCCCCGCCGAGCAAGGCCCGCGGTCAGCCATTGGGATCCACGTATCGTCCGATTGCGCGCGGATTTCCGCGGCGGTGGTCGTGGCCCAAGGCCAGGGGCTTCAACTTCAACCCGAGGTGGGTGACGGGCTGATTGTCCAGGTCCCCAAGGAGACAACCTCGCTTTGGCGTCAGCTTGTGGAAACCTGTTCCGCCGGAGGCACGGAGCCCACCACGTCCTCCGGCGCTACGCCGGCCTCGAAGGCCTGCTCGACTTCCGACGTGCCCCAAGTACCGT
>CAZFKF010000584.1:0-4408 GCA_964518805.1 uncultured Planctomycetaceae bacterium
GGAGAACTACGCCGACAACAACTACATCCACCACGTCGGCGTCTTCTACAAGCAGGGCGTCGGCGTCGCCCTGCACGGAGTGGGCAACCGCGCCTCGCACAACCTCATCCACGACGGCCCGCGCATGGGCATCATGTTCGGCGGCAACAACCTCCGCATCGAATACAACCACATCCGCCACGTGAACCTGGAGACCGAGGACACCGGCGCGGTCTACACGGGCGGGCGCGATTGGATCTCGTCGCGTGGCACCGTGATCCTGGGCAACTACTTCCACGACATCCTGGGCTACGGGCGCGACGGCGACAAGTGGGTCTCGCCGCACTTCGCCTGGGGCGTGTACCTGGACGACAACGCCGGCGGCGTCGACGTGATCGGAAACATCGTGGTCCGCTGCCCGCGAGCCGGGCTTCACTTGCACAACGGCCGCGACAACAAGATCGAGAACAACATCTTCGCCGAGAGCCGGCTGCAACAGATCGAATACAACGGATGGACCGGCGACCATTCCTTCTGGAAGAACCACTTCAAGACCATGGTCGAAGGCTACGAGATGGTGGCTGGCCAGCCCGCGTGGCGTACGATGCGGAACATGCACATCCACCCCAAGGACGCCGTGCTGCCCGACGGCAAGATCATGTCGGGCAACCAGTTCCGCAAAAACATCATCTACTATCGCGACCCGAACGCCAAGCTCTTCTGCTTCAACAACGTGCCCTTCGGTCATTACGAATCGGACCATAACCTGATCTGGCATTGCGGCCTGCCGCTGGCGACCGGGCAGCGCAAGGCGGGCAAGCCGCTGACGAAAAACCTGGTGATGAATCCGGGGTTCGAGGCGGGGCGTGCCGGATCGCTGCCGGACCATTGGTCCTGGCAGATGCGCCCCCAAGAGAGCAACGCGCGCCTGGACGAAGGGCAGCCGGCCGGCGGCAAGCGATCGCTGCTCGTTACCGGCGGCGTCGGCAAGGAAGCCAACGGGCGGGAATTCCACCCGGAGATCGTCAGCGCCGAGTTCGGCGCCAAACCGGGACACTACTATCGCCTGGCGGCCCGGATGAAGTCCCAGAAGCCCGGGGCGAAGGCGACGCTCATGCTTCAGTCCGACGTGGCCAACGCCTACTTCTGGGCCAATTGGCCCAACGAGGTGAAGGTCGGCGCCGACTGGACGGATGCCGAGTTCGTCTTCAAGATCCCCGGCCCCGGCGAACAAGGATACAACGACCGGATGAAGCAGTTCCGTGTGCGGATCGACTTCGCGGAGAAATCGGGCACGCTATGCGTCGACGACGTGTCGCTGGTGGAAGTGGCGATGATGGACGAGTGGGCGGCCTGGCAGGCGATGGGCTTCGACACGCATTCGCTGGTGGCTGACCCTCTGTTTGTTGACCCGGCCAAGGACGACTTTCGCCTCAAGCCGGACTCACCCGCCCTGAAACTCGGCTTCCATCCGATCCCCGTGGAGCGGATCGGTCCCTATCGGGACGAACGTCGGGCCACATGGCCGATCGTGGAGGCCGAAGGGGCCCGCGAAAGACCGCTGACCGGATCGCCTTGACTCGCGGAAGTGCCGTGCCCTCATGCAATGCGCATGGTCAGGCCTCCGTCCACGGTGAAGCTCTCTCCGGTGATGTAGTCGTTCGCCACGACCTCGGCGATCAAGGTGGCGACGTGCTCGGGTTCGCCTTCGCGGTGCAGGGGAACGCGGTGATCGACATTGTGCTTCCGCTGCTCGGGCGCCACCTGGTCGTGGAAGCGGGTGCGAATGATGCCGGGACAGATGCAGTTGACGCGGATACGGTCGTTGGCCACTTCCCGGGCCAAGGCCCGGGCAAACTGCGGCAGCGCGCCTTTGACCACCTGGTAGGCCAGATTCATGGGAATGCCGCGAATGCCCGCCACGGAGGAGATCATCACGATCGCCCCTTCGCCGCGGGTGCGCATGTGCGGGATGGCGGCCCGGCAGAGGTAATAGAGGGCGTGGACGTGGACGTCGAAGGCCTGTTGCCAGACGTCCGGGGTGACGTCGAACAACCCACCCGGCACCAGTCCGCCTGCCGAATGCACGAGAACGTCCACCGCGCCGAACCGTTGGACCGTTTCTTCGACGCACCGCGTTGCGTCGTCGGGCCGGCCCATGTCGGCCACCACCAGCGTCGTCCGGCGCCCGAGGGCCTCGATGCGCGTCTTCACCTGATGGGCCGAGTCGTCGTCGTGCCGGCCGTTGATCGCCACGTCGGCTCCGCGACGGGCCAACTCAATCGCCGTGGCAGCCCCGATTCCCTTAGTCCCGCCCGTCACCAGGGCGACTTTTCCGCGAAGCAACATGAAGCGAGCCTCCGCAAGCGTCTTCACTGAGAAAAGGCGAATGCCTATTTCGCCGACTCAACGCTGATCTCCCACTGCCCGTCTTCGATCGGTTCGGTCGAGATTCCGACATCGAGGAATTGTCTCAGCGTGGCGATATTGGTGGTCGTGTGGAGCGTGGGCTGTAGTGTTCGGAAGCGTCCGCCGCCGGCCAGGGCCAGAGGCAAGAGCAACTGATCGGCCAGATGCTCGCCCACCGGAACGCCGGCCCCCAGGTAATCACGCGCTTCGCGGGCCGCGGCGCCGGCCACTTTCTCCGCCGGTACGCCGCGCTGGCCGAAGCCCGCGAACACTTCGGTGACATGTTCGCAATGGATCTCGATGAGGACGACGTTTCCCGGCCCGGCGGAATCGACCTCCTCGATGATTCCGCACTCGCGAGGCCACGACAAGTCGTCGAGCGCCGTAGCGACTTCGCGCTCGGCAATATGTCGCGGCAAACGCGATACGATGCTCCGAACGCGGCAGTCGACGATCGGGCCGCGGTGGAGGAGTTCGATTGGCTCGAATTGTTCGCGGGGGGTGACCGCCACCGTGACACGTCCTCCTCCGGCCGGGAAGAAGCCCGGGCGGTCCAGTCGGGCCTCCACCTGCGGGCCCATGCGATTCAAGAGCGGCAACAGCGCACGATGAAGGAAGTCGAACGGTGGGGCATAGATGTTGTGCGTCCCCCCTTCGAGCACGACATGGGACGTCTGCGACGCCACGGCCAGGGCGGGAAGAACGGTTTGAAGCACGAGCGTGGCACTCCCGGCGGTGCCCACGCGAAAGTGATATTCTCCCGGTTGGACGTGGCGCGGCGAGAATGTCAGTTGCTGCGAACCAAGGGCTGCCCCTTCGACCAGGGCTCCTCCCACTTCGGCCGCAGCCAGGACGGCCGTGAGATGCTGACGCTGGAGCCCAGGCTTGGGTCGCTTGGCGCGAATTCGCTGCATGCGAAACGCCTTGCCGGTGACCAGCGCAAGCGCAAGCGACGTGCGCAGAATCTGTCCGCCCCCTTCGCCCGACGATCCGTCGATGGTGATCACGGCTTAGGCCGCCATGGGATGCGGCCGTAGCCGCTTGAAGAGATTGACGGTTCGCAACATGGTTCCTTGGGCATCATAGAACTGGACGACGCCAGCCTGCAAGAGCCACATGGCCATGAGTCCTTCGGCACGATACGTCCGCGCGACGTACTGCCCGCTCTTGACCAAGAGCGTTTCGTTCAGGCTCAGGCTGTTTGAGACCGCGGCTCCAAATTCGCCAAACACCTCGGCGACCATCTGCCGAACTTGCTCGGGTTGAGGCGAGACGGTCATGGGAAGACACTCCTCAATACTACATAACCCATCCACCGAGTGGATTGAATGGCCCTCTATGCCATGGCCTGACCAGCGTAGGCTTCCCCCGGCTTGTACTTTCATCGGACACCTGCGTCGCGTCAATATTGCCAATCTTGCCGATTATGAACGCAAGCGGCATCGCATATTGCCTATATTCACCATGATTTCACTCAAGATGTCTGGGGGTAGTTGTGTCTTTTGCATGCCGCACCTACAATGATCCTCGCAAAGTGGTGTGGCCTGTACATTTTCACACCCGTTTGCTCCCACCAACAGCGTCCCACCGACCGCGGGCGTCCTGGTTGACGGTTGCCCGCGTCTCGAATTGATGATCGGTTGCCTCCGCTCGTTTGCGCGAACCGCGGAGGACCCGCCCGAGCAAGATCACGGCGGGCCTGGCGAATAGAGTCCGGGCGACCAACCGGCCCGGCGAGGAGGGTAGCGCTATGCTTGTATTCACCCGAGCAAAAGACCAACAGATCGTGATTCACGACAACATCGTGGTCACGGTGGTGGCGGTGCGGGGCGATCGGATCCGATTGGGCATCGAAGCCCCCAAGGACATCTCGGTCTACCGCAGCGAATTGACCGCCGCCACGCGGCAGGTGCCCGAGCAACCTGATTCGCCTGCGTCGTGAAGCCCGCGCGCCGGTCTCGTCCTGCTTGACGGGTGACGCCCTGCCGAGTAGACTGGACCCTTAGATATGGTGGTGCAC
>CAZFKF010000585.1:0-4404 GCA_964518805.1 uncultured Planctomycetaceae bacterium
CAGCGTGCTGAACGGAAGTTGCTTGGCCCGCTGGCGGTTGATCATGTGGAGCACCACAGGAATCGCCGCAGCGAGGCCGGCCAGAAGGAAGAGCGGAGTAAGGAACGTCATAAGGGCCGTTTGGAAAATGCGACTGGAAGCAAAGAGCAGCGCGACTCGCTATCAGGTCTCAGCTTTCAGTCCCTCGACATCAGCTCGAATAGGCTCCATTCTATTCGGATTGACGAAGCCCGCGATACCCCATACAATGGGGGCTGTCGAAGAGGTGTCGGAGGAGTCGGATATGAATGCACATCAAGGCATCGTCAGGAACGGTCAGATTGTGTTCGACGAGCCGTTTGCACTGCCGGAAGGGACCCGGGTCGAGGTGCTGCCGATCGAGGCATCGCGGCCTTCGTTCGGCATGCGGGAGGAAGACTGGCCGACGACCACGGAAGGCATTGCTGCGATGTTGGCTCGGATGGATCAGGTCGAGCCGGGCTGGCTGTCGCCGGAGGACGACGCCGCCTGGCGATCGGCTTTACGCGTGCAAAGGGAAATCGAAAGGACCCGGTTCTTCGAGGACGCCCAAGACTTGCGGAGCAAATGGGAATGACCCGTTTTCTGCTCGACACCGGCATCGCCGCGGACTACATCAACCGCCGCCGAGGCGTCTACGAGCGAGCGCGGGAGGCGGTCCGTCGCGGCGATCGGCTGGGCATCGGTTTGCCGGTCCTTGCGGAGTTGTGGTACGGGATCGAGTACAGTAGCACCCGCGACCGCAACGCCGCCCAACTGCGGCGCGTGCTTCCCGAACTGATCGTCTGGCCGCTCACCGAAGAGGCCGCCGAGGCTTACGGGCGGATTGCCGCGGAACTGACGCGCAAAGGCCGGCCCATTGGGAAGATCGACATGCTGATCGCCGCCATCGCCTTGAGCCTCGGCCAGACAACCGTCGTCAGCGCCGACAGCGACCTAACCGCCGTGCCGGGTTTGACCATCGAGAACTGGGCAAGGGCCTAACGTCACATACGCTCGTTTATATTTAGGGGTGTGTCCGCGGATTTCCCGACATAGTTGGGCGGCACCAAAGGAGACGCTGTGAGTGATGGATTCCACTTCGATTTGAAGGCAAAGCGCGCACGCCTAAGCGATCACGACCTGATCGCCGCGTTGCAGTCCGCCGCCGAAGCGCTTGGCGAGGGCTACTTCACATCTCCCCAATATGACAGCCTTCCTGGAAAGCGCCCCCATTCCGCAACCGTCATCCACAGATTTGGTTCTTGGAAAAAGGCGATGACCCTGATTGGAATAACGGGCGGGAGGGAAAGACAGCACTCACCCGAGCAACTGATCGCCAATCTTGAAAACGCCTGGAAGGAATTGGGGTACCCACCCGGCAAGAGGCAAATAGCAACGCTGGGCGAGAAGATATCGGAGTCACCGTACAAGCGGCATTGGGGAAGCGTGCGTGCCGCTTGCGAGGCAATCTCAGCCTTTCACGAAGGCAAGATATCGAGAGAGCAACTCATCGCGGGCAACCATGAGGAGCCAACCCGTACAACCATTCCCCTCAAAGACAGATGGGCGGTACTGAAACGCGACAATTACCGTTGCACCAAGTGCGGCGCAAGTCCATCCAATGGCCACACTGTCGAACTTGAGGTTGATCATATCATCCCAGTTGCAGGCGGCGGGGACAACTTGCTTGAGAATCTTCAGACGCTTTGTCATCGCTGCAACCAAGGGAAGAAGGACCGATGATGCCGCGCGCGGGTCGGGTGGCACGGCCCTGAGGCTTTGCGAAGGGCGTGGTGAACCCCAGTTGCAGTCGGTAGGGTGCGTGCTCGCACGCACCGATCATTCGAGTCGGGTGAATTCATCGCCGCACCACAGGTCGCTACTGCCCCAGTCGATTGCGTATTCTCGGAGCCGTACGTAGCGGTGAAACGACGACCAAGGCCAGTCTCGTACTCGAGCGCTGGCCCGATGTCTCACCGGATTGATATGAATGTAGTTCACCAGGCGTTTGACGTCCGCTTTGTCGCGACAGAGGTGTTGGTAGAAGCGGTGTTGCCAAATCCCCTTCTCCGCGCGGCGTCGGCGGCTTGCCGAAATCACGGTCCCGCCGAGTCGTCCCTCCGGTGTCCGTGGTGTGCACCCCGACCCGACGGCTCGACTGCGCTCCATTCTATCCGGATTGACGGACCGCCCGAAACCCCATAGAATAGGTATTGGTTGAAGGGAAAACGGCCACCGGTTCTGGCAACGGCAAGGGGGATGGCGTAGAGAGAGTGGCCGGGCAAATCGGGGCGTCAAAATGGGGCCGAGGGGGCGCGTGATGGCGACGTTTGATTCCGTATTTGATGAAGCCCACCGGCTTTCGCCTGAGGATCGCCTGAGACTCATCCATGCGCTTTGGGAGTCCATCCCTGAGGGTTTCGACGTCTCGCTGCATCCCGAATGGGCGCCCGAACTAGAGCGGCGCGTCGCTGCAATCGAGGCGGGGATCGCCGATGCGACTCCCTGGACGACGATCCGTGAAGAGGCCTTGGCGCGTCTCCGCCATGGGGATATCCATTGAGTTCGATGCCCTCGCGCGAACGGAATTCGATAGGGCATTCAACTGGTACGCCCAGCGAAGCCCGGACGCCGCAATTGGGTTTGTCGCGGAGGTCGATCTGGCGGTCGAAAGGATCGCAGCCGACCCGGATCGTTTCCAACAAACGCACGCCGGTTGCCGACTCTATCGATTGAAGCGTTATCCGTATTGCGTCATCTATTATCGCGTGGGAACATCCGTTCGAATCGTTGCCGTAGCGCACGCAAAGCGACGGCCCGGGTATTGGCGACGCCGATTGTGACGCCGTGTTCCCTCACCCCCGGCCCCTCTTCCGTCGAACGGGCGAGGGGAGATGATGTCATGCCTGGGCGCGTTTCGTGATGTATCGGGAAAGCATAAAGTCGTAGGGCGTGGTGGTATCGGTCATCACGTAGTCGATGTTGCTCTCGGCGCAGCCGCGGCGGTAGGTTTCGATGAACTGCTCGATCTCGGCCTTGTACGCGTGGCGCACGTAGGCCGGGTCGATCTGGAGCCGCTCGCCGGTCTCCAGGTCCTGGAAAGCCACCGTGTCGTTGAAAGGGAAATCGATCTCGGCCTTGTCGAACACCTGGAACACGATCACCTCGTGACGGCGGTGGCGGAAGTGGTGCAACGCCCGCATCACCGCCTCCGGCTCGTCGTAGAGGTCGCTGATCAAGACGATCAGGCATCGCTTTTTGAAGCGATTGGCGAGGATATGCAGCGTTTCGGCCACGCCCGTCTCGTTGCCCGGCTTGATCTCTTCCAACTGGTGCATCATCTCGTTGAAGTGCCGCGGCGAACTGCGCGCGGGCATGTCGAGCCGGATCTGGGTGTCGAACGTGGTGAGGCCCACCGAGTCCTGCTGGCGGGTCATCAGGTACGAGAGGATCGCGGTAAGATACGCCCCGTAGTCGTACTTGGTGATCTTGGCCGAATGGCTGTAGCCCATCGAGGCGCTGGTGTCCAGAAGGATCTGGACCCGCATGTTCGTCTCTTCCTCGTACTGCTTGATGTACAGCCGCTCGGTACGGGCCAGCATCTTGTAGTCGAGGTGCCGGGGATCGTCGCCGCGCGTATACTCACGGTGCTCGGCAAACTCGACGCTGAAACCCTTGTAGGGGCTGGCGTGCAGACCGGTCATCGAGCCCTCGACCACGCCGCGGGCGACCATCGAGAGGTTCTTCACCCGGGCCAGGGCCTCGGGCTCCAGGTATTTGTAGGCGCTGCGGGGACTCATCGCAGTTGGTATCTCCTCCGCAAAACCCACTCCACGGTCAGCACCACGACGAACAGCGTCCAGAAACCCGGGGGCCAGTAGAGCCGTCGCTCCAGAAAGACCTTCTTCTGCTGCTGGGTGCGGTCGAGTTGCTCGATGAGGCTGTTGGCCACGCTGACGTGGCGGTAGCGGCCGCCGCTCTCCGAGGCGATCCGCGAAAGCATCTTCTCGTCCATGTCGAGCTTTTCGTATTCCAGGTTCGGGCGTCCGACTTCGATCACCAGCTTGTCGGCGGCGAGCGTCAGTTGGCCGATGCGGCTTTCGACCACGATCTCGTACTGGCCGGCCACCTTGGGCTGGAACGTGCCGCCGTAGTGGCCGGTGGGCCCTGGCACGACGGAAAGCGGAATCTCCTCCGGCTGCCCGGGCGTCTTGACTTTCGCGACCACCTTGGCGTCGGACGTGCCTTCGCCTTTGTCGTCGCGCACGACGGCCGAGATCCGCACGCCTTCCTCCGGATCGTAGAAACCCTTGTCGGTGCTGCTGGCGACGCTTGCCTTGGCCTCGACCGTGGTCGCCCGGCCCGCCAACCAGCGGACCATCTGACCCCAGAAACGCAGGAAAG
>CAZFKF010000586.1:0-4397 GCA_964518805.1 uncultured Planctomycetaceae bacterium
GCCGGGGTGAAGTAGGTTCCGGACGGAGGCGTCACGGTCACGACCTTCCCGGCTTGGGCGCCTGTGCCCAAGGTCGCGGTTCCAGTCGTGGTGCCAACGCCGCCGCCCACGAAGGTCACCGCGGGGACCGACGCGTAGCCGCTGCCGGCGTTGGTTACGCTGACGATGGCCTGGAACCGGTCACCGCGGAACGCGAAATTGGCGCCGCTGCCATGGACCGCTCCGGCCACGGGCGAGAAGGTCAGGGTGCTCGACGTGAATCCGCTTCCCGGTTGGGCAACCGCAATGGACGTGATGCAGCCGTTGGCGTCGACGGTCGCGACGGTCATCACCGCCCCCGAACCGCCGCTGCCTGTGACGTTGAACCGGTCGCCGACCCGGTAGCCGGCGCCGCCGCTGATGATGTGGTCCACGCTCGCGGCCGTGATGCCGAGGGTCGCCGTGGCGGACGCGACCCTGGCGTCGGAGACGATCGCGTTGAAGCCGATGCTCGGATTCACGTACTGCTGGGTCTGCGTGCCGCTGAGCGTGAACACGCCGTTCTGGCTGGTCATGGGCTGCGTGCCGAGCGTGCCGAGTTGAAGGCCCGCGGGAAACACGCTTGTGGACGCCACGTTGAGCGTATAGGGCCCGGTGCCGCCGGTGACGCAGACTTGCGTGGTGTAGGGCACGCCGATGTCGGCGGCGGGCAGGTTCAGGTTGCCGCTGCTCAGGCCCGTCACGACGACGGGCGTTACCGGCTCGGCGTTGACAACGCTCAAGCCAAACGGCATCGTGGTCGACCCGGCGCTGTTGGCCACCTTGATCGAAAAACTATGGGGCGTTGACGTCGGCGAGCTTGGGGCCGTGCCGCTGAGCACGCCGGTATCCGAATCCAGCGTCAGCCAACTCGGCAGGACCCCCCTGGCGACCGTGAAATGCGTCCCGGCGCCGCTCCCGCTGGCCACGATGGTTTGCCGATAGGCGGCGCCGACCAGGGCGTCGGGCAGGCTCTGCGTGACGAAGCCGGGAGAGGCAATCGAGCCGAGGTTCACCGTGATGCTTTCCGGGATGGCAGCCGGCGGAAACATGATGTTCGTGGAGACGCCGCCCTGGTCCGAATAGGGGAAGCCGTAGGATAGTCCGTTGATGCTTACGCCGGACACGGGGTCCAGCAGGCAGTCCTGCTGCACGAAGGCCGCGTACCAGTTCGCGGTGGTTCCTGGGGTGAAATACTGGTAGGTCGGGGCCGGGCCCGCTGGAGCCGCGGCGCCCAAGTCGGTGTACGAGGTCTGCTGACCGTTCGGCGTCGTATAGAGCAGGGTCAGGTTGTCCGGCGAGGTGCCGCGGTAGACCTTGAAGGCCGTGGCCGGCGCCGCGTTCGCGCCGTTCGACCAGCTCAGCGTGGCGCCCTGGCCCTTGTCGAGCGTGGCTTTGACTTCGAGGCTGGGGGTGGTCTCGCCGTAGACGTTCACCGCCGTCACGGCGTAGTAGTACGTGGTCGTCGTTGTCACCTGGCTGCCGGAGGTTGCGGCCACCGTGGGAACGCCGAGCATCTGCGGAAAGCTGGCCCAGTTGTTCGGCGGAATCTCGTAGTTGGTCGCGATCCCGCGATTGAAGGCCGAGACGATGCTGTTCTCAATCGCGCCCAGGGCCGTGCTCAGATCGCTTTTCGCGGGGACATCCGGGTCGTGGGCGTCGGAGGCAAAGGCCGTGTCGCAGCCGAAGACCATTTGCGCGGGCGATTCGTGGGCGTTGGCGCCGTTCTGACCCATCATCCAACTCGGCATGGGCGGCGCGTCGGGTTTTGCAAAGCGGGTGTTCGATGCGAAGATCGGCTCGTAGATATTGACCACGTCCCCCTGGTGGATCTGCTTCCCCGCAACGCTGCTCTGGGCGGTCAATTGCAGGACCCGGTACGAGGCCCCACTCGTGTTCCAGGCGGCCGTGGGCGTGTAGGTGACCGTGTTGCCCACCCAGGTCGTTCCGTTTCGATTCAAGACGAAGGAATTCGGCGCCAGGTAGTGGTCGAAGAACGACTTGATGCTCGTGGTGTAGTATTCGCTGAGCGGATTGAACCCGTAGTTGTTGGCCGTGGCGGCCACAATCTGCTGGGCCTGCGGAATCGCCCCGCGGTCGACGTAGCTTGTGGTCAGCGCGCCGCTGACGTGGGCGATCAGGTTGAACGCGGTCGAGGACGTCGGCGGAGTGCCGTCGGTCGAGCTATAGCGGTAGACGTTGTAGCCGGCCGTGTTCGGGTCGTAGTATCGAGTCCAGGACACGTCGACACTGTTGCCGGCGGCCAGCGCCGATGTGCACACCACGTTGCTCGGCAGGGTCTCGCCCAGCGCGCCGTTGGAATTGGCGATCACGTTGTCGCTATAGGCCGTGACGCAGTAATAGTAGTAGGCTCCTGCCGCCAGTTGGCTGCCGGTGTCCGCAGTCGCCGTGGCCGAGGTGGCGTTTGGCGGCGTGGATTCGCTGGCCAGGATGTCCTGGGGCGCGACCACTTGCAGGCTGTTCGGGTCTTGCTGCTGCGCAAACGTGGCGCATTGGATGAAGTTGGGATACTGCGAGTAGTCGCCGCCTGCGCTGAAAGCAATCTGGAAATCCGCGTTGAGGTCGGTCTGGTCCAGGGTGATCCCCAACGGGTTCAGCGGATACGGCAAGTTGGCGCTCTGGGGATAGACCAGGGTGAACGGAAAGCCGGTCGAGTCCACGGCCGACGTGTCGACGTCGAGGCCGGCGCTGTCCCCGCTGATTTCGTAGTTGAACTCGATCTGCGCGAAGTTGTCGGGCAGACTCGCGGCGGACGTCGTGGGCGCGGCTTTGGGCGCGGCGACCGTGCCGTCGGGGGCGATGACCAGGCCCGTATGCACCTTGCCCACGAAGAGGAACAGCTCGCCCGATTTCACGTCCTGTCCCGCCGGAATGGCCAGATCGTAGGTGACCGGTTCCGTGTACTTCTTCCCCGCGGTGGCCAGGGTGATCAAAGGCAGCTTCGCGGAGACGCTGCTCAGCGGCTTGAACTGATGATCGGTCGCATCGAGGTAGACATGGCTTTTGTTGCTGTACAGCCCCGCCTGAACGCCCAGCTTGGCCACCTCCGTCGGAATGTTGAAACGCAGCGTCGTGATGTTGGAGAGCATGAGCCGCGTTTCCAGGGGCTCGAGGGCCAATCGCGTCGCCTTCGTCCGGACGGCCGGACGCTTGCCGAGCCTCTTTCGCGTATGCCGAGAGCCGATCAGACGGGAGAAGAACGACGACATCTTGACGCCTTTCTACGCTTGATGAAACATTCGCGGTGTGGACATCGGCAACGCACGGAGCCGATGGCGTTGGGGCAGGACGGCGGGCTGTTGGCAGGTCAGCTTGTCCGGCGTGATTAGGAAAGCGTAGGTCGTGGATGCGGCGGATGTCGAAATTCACCTCCGCCTCCCGAGCGACGGATATTGTGCCACGATAAGAACGCGCCGCTTGCCGCATTCCGCGGGAAGGGGATTTGACGATCGTAGCTCTTTTGCCTCTTCACGGCTCGCGTGTTGCCCGTCCGCGGGCGTTCTTTCTTCCGCGCGGCGACAGGCGGCCACGTAGGTTTTGGTACGCGATGTCATGCCTTTTCTGCCCCCCTGGAACATGCAGGCACGGTCCGTATGGAATACCAGCCGACGCGAGAATCGGTCGACCGGCACGCGGTGCCCGAATGGTATCACGACGCCAAGTTCGGGATCTTCATCCACTGGTCGCTGTCGTGCGTGCCGGCGTTCGCCCCGGCCGACAAGGGCGACATCCTGGAGATCCTCAGGAATGAGGGCACCGAGGCCTTGTTCGCCAACCAGCCGTACTCCGAATGGTACCTCAACTCTCTGAGGATCAAGGGAAGCCCCGCGCACCAGCACCACGCGAAGACGTACGGAGCCGATTTCGACTACTACCGGTTCGCCGACGACTTCAACCAGGCGCTCGCCGATTGGAACCCCGCGGGCTGGGCCGATCTGTTCCAGCAGGTCGGCGCCAAGTACGTCGTGCTAGTCACCAAGCACCACGACGGCTTCCTTCTCTGGCCGAGCGAACACCCCAACCCGCGCATGCCCGGTCTGCATGCGTCGCGGAACGTCATGAAGGAGTTGACCGACGAAGTCAAGGCGCGGGGCATGCGCATGGGCTTCTACTACTCCAGCCCGTACGACTGGACCTTCACGGAGAAGCCGATCACCGATCTGGCGAGCAGCCTTGCCCGCATCCCGTCTTCCCGGCAGTACCGCGATTATGTCAACGCGCATTGGCGCGAGTTGATCGATCGCTATCAGCCTTCGGTGCTGTGGAGCGACATCGGGTATCCGGCCGGCGTCAACGTCAACGAGCTTTTCGCCTACTTCTACAACAAGACGCCCGACGGCGCCGTGAACGAGCGATGG
>CAZFKF010000587.1:0-4396 GCA_964518805.1 uncultured Planctomycetaceae bacterium
CGTTCTGATATCCAGGCCGATCGGGGCGAACAACTCCGCCAGTTCCAGGCCCTTCTTGCGATTGCCGGTCCCAAGGACCAAGATCGGCGCCGACATAGGCTCTCTCTGCCTCGTGGTTCAGCGAGCGGAGACGGGATTGCGGCTCAGCGAGGCGGAGACCGATCGCTTGGGAACGTGAACCAGGACCGGCTGCGGATCGAAGGGGATGCCGACAAGCGTCTTCGCGCGAACGGCCGGCTGTCCCGCAACCGTCCCGGCGCCGGAGTCCGATTTGAACTGATCGATCACCGCCGTGATGCGCGGATCGAGTTCCGTCACGTTCTTGGCATTGGTCTGCCCGAGCGAACCGAAGCTACCCACCGTCACGATGCTTGCCGAACGGTCGTGGAATTCGTAGGCCTCGTAGCCTTTCATCCGCAGGGCCTCGGTCAACTTGTGGGCCATCAGTGCCGCCTTGGCCAATTGACTGTCGATCTCCTTGCCCCGCTCGATGGCCGCAATCTCTTTCTGATCGGTAATCACGCGTCCGGTGAAGGTGGCCACCTGCACGGTGTACTTGCCTGGACAGTCCAGCAGCGAATGCTCGACCCCTTCGTTCGCCTTTACGATCAGGGGATCGAGCCCCTTGGGCACATAGTAATCGACGGGCAGGACGGGGTTGGTGGTGACGAACGCATGACCCATGGGCCCCTTGCGCGTCCTCGAGTCGTCGCCCGAGAAGATGGCCTTCTGTGCCGCTACCTGCAGCTTTCGATATCCCGCCAAGCTTCGCGACGTGGCCTGGCCTTCCTTGCCGATCAGGCAGTCGGGTTGGCAAGATTTCACTTTGCGCAGTGCCTCTTGAGCCTCGGGGTCGTCGACGCTCGGGTAATCGCCCACCAATACCGCGACTTCCTCAATTTCCGTGCTGCCGGTTTGGTACTTCATCTTTCTGGGATTGCCGAACTGATCGACGCCGCGAATGATCGGCTCCTTGCCGAGGTCGAACTTTTTCTCGTATACGTAGGCCGGCAGCTTGTACCGCTGACGCAACTCCAGGGTAAGCGCCGTAGCTTGATCGACGGCGTTCTCGCCCGAAAAGCTGCATGCCATGACCATCCACGGGCCGTTCTGCTCGGTCAGCTTATACGACTTCTTGGGATCGGCATCGACCCGGTTCGCCGTGAGCAACTTGTCCCAAGGGCCTGCAGACCAAGCTGTCACGGCCCATGGCATTGCTCCGAGAAACAACGCTGCGATCGTCCGCGTGCGACGTGCGCTCATGAGGTTCTCTCCTTGTGGCATGCTCGCTCCACAAGAGTCATTCCAAGACGGAAGCCGAAGAGGCCCGAAAACAAGTGGGCGGGAGTGTAGCAGAATGCCCGAGACAGGACCAGACGGATTAGGACGCCGTTAATCGCGATACACGGCGACGAAGTTGGCCCGCGTTGCCAGTCTCGAAGTGGGATACCGTCGAAGAGGACCTTCACGAGCACACACGCCCTTCCCGTCCCTTCGCAATTCGCGGCTGGCAGATCCAGCCGGCTTGAAATGCGATCGGCACCGGCGTATCCTAAAATGTTTGCATCAAATGGGTTATTGCCCGTCCGTCGAGAACGATTACAAGCGAGGTGTGCAGCGTGGCATCGGATATGAGGAAACCGGCGACCGGGACGCGGACACCGCCCGGAAATGAGTGCACGAGCGGGGCTGACATCGTGGTGCAGTCGCTCCTGAATCACGGGGTGGATACGGTCTTCGCCTACCCCGGGGGTGCTAGCATGCCGTTGCATCAAGCCCTGACCCGATATCGTGATCGGCTCCGAGTCATTCTTCCTCGACATGAGCAGGGCGGCGGTTTTGCTGCCCAGGGCTACGCCCGATCGACCGGCAAGGTGGGGGTGTGCATGGCCACCAGTGGGCCGGGGGCAACGAACCTGGTGACGACCATCGCCGATGCGAAGCTCGACAGTGTCCCCATGGTCGCCATCACCGGCCAGGTGGGCACAGCCGTGATCGGCACCGACGCTTTCCAGGAGACGCCGATTGTCGAAGTCTGCCGAAGCGTGACTAAGCACCACTATCTGGTGACCGACGTGAATGACCTGGCGCGCGTCATGCGGGAGGCATTCCACATTGCCACAACCGGCCGTCCGGGCCCCGTGCTGATCGACTTGCCGAAGAACGTGCAACTCGCCCAGACAGTCCCCCTCTACGACGTTGCCATGGACTTGCCCGGCTACCGAGTTGACAACCTCCGGGCCACCCCCGAGGAGATCGCCAAGGTCGCCGAGTTGATCCGCAAAGCCAAGCGGCCGATCATCTACGCGGGCGGAGGCGTCGTGGCTGGCGATGCCGCCGAAGAACTCGCCACGTTGGCCAGGAAGACGGGCATCCCGGTGGCCACCACGTTGATGGGACTCGGTGGCTTCCCCGGGGACGACCCATTGTCGCTCGACATGCTCGGGATGCACGGCAGCGTGTACGCGAATTACGCCGTGAACGAGTCGGACCTGCTCCTGGCCTTGGGGGTGCGTTTCGATGACCGGGTGACGGGTAAGGTCTCGGAATTCGCCAAGCACGGCACGATCGTTCATATCGACGTCGACCCGTCCGAGATCAATAAGATCAAACACGCCCACCTCCCTATCGTCAGCGACGTGAAGTACGCCTTGGCCGAGTTGAACAAGGTTGCCACGCCGTTTGCGGCGCGCGATGCCTGGCACAAGACGATCCGGGAGTGGAAGCAAGCCGACCCCTTTGCGTACGATTCCACGTTCGACGGTATCCTCCCGCAACACGCGATCGAGACGCTGTGGAAGCTCACGCGGGACCGCGACACGATCATCGCCACGGGCGTGGGCCAGCATCAGATGTGGTCGGCCCAGTTCTACAAGTTCCGACGCCCGCGAACTTGGCTTTCCAGCGCCGGCCTGGGCACCATGGGGTTCGGCCTCCCGGCCGCCATCGGGGCCAAGGTCGCCCATCCCGACAAGCTCGTAGTTGACATCGACGGCGACGGCAGTTTCTTGATGAATGTCCAGGAAATGGCCACGTGCTACTGCGAGAAGGTGCCGGTCAAAGTGATGCTGTTGAACAATCAGCATCTTGGAATGGTGGTGCAATGGGAGGACCGCTTCCACGCCGCCAATCGCGCCCACACGTATCTGGGGCCCGTCGATCATCCGGAGGCCCGCGGCCTCGGCAACGGCATCAGTCCCGAACGCCGCTATCCCGACTTCATCACGATGGCTGCCGGATTTGGCTGGCAGGGCCGCAGCATCCAGCGCAAGGACGAATTGGAGGACGCGATCCGACAACTCATCGATGCGCCGGGGCCGTACCTGCTCGACGTGGCGGTGCCGTACCAGGAGCACGTCCTGCCGATGATCCCGTCGGGCATGACCGTGCGCGAGTTGATCCGCGAGTGAGGGACTGCGGCTTCAAACGCACCACGCCACGCCGTCGGTTCCCGTAGGTTATGCTGAAGCATAACCTACGCGGCTACGCGCCGAGGATGCGGGAGACGGTTACGCCTTCAGCCTCGCTTGCAGTTGCTGAATCTCCTGGACCGCGCGTTCCGTGCCTGGCGGGAGCCAGGCAGCGCCGACACAGTCTCGGCCCAGGACGAGATAGGCGAACTGCGAGCGGGCCTCGGCCTGCTGGGCGTCATCGCGGGCCTGCGACAAGGCCGCGTCTGCCCGGATCGCTTCGGCCCCGGCGGCGACCGCACGACGGGCGCGTTCGGCTTCTTTGAGCCGGGCGTGTGCTCGCAACAATTCCGCAGCATTGGCTTGGGCGGCCTGCTGGCTGCGCGCCAACGCCGCAGGAACCGACAGCCCCACGGCCGCCTGCCCGACTCGAACGTAGAGTGCGTCGAGTCGTTTGAGCAAGGCTGGGCGGTCCCCATTGGTTCCCACGGGAAGAGGAGGCGGTGCGACCCCGTAAGTCTCGGGAGCCGCGGGAGTCCGCCCGAGCAGGCGGGCCCGCCATGTCTCGAGATCATCGTGGTTCCGTGCCTCGTCCCGCTTGATCTCGACCTGGGCCGAAAACCGCACGCTCGGCACGCGGGCCGCGACGGAGATCCGGCCGTTGGAGGCGTAACTGTACTCGACCTCGATCCGAGTGCCCTGCGGGAGCCCGTCGGGCAAGTCGCGCACAATGCACTCGCCCAGCGCGATGCAATCCTCAGGCCGTTCGCTTTCCCCCTCGACCACGGGCACGCACACACTTCGCTGACTCTGCCGGGCCGTGGTGAAGGCCCGCACGGCCCGGGCCGGCAGCGGCGTGTTGCGCGGAATGAGAATGATGTTCGTCCGAAGCCGTGTCTTGGGATGGATGCCGACCACGCCGAGACTGTGGGAGTTGACGTTGACGAGTTCGCAGGATGGACCTGCTCGGCGCGAGTCTTCCGCCC
>CAZFKF010000588.1:0-4394 GCA_964518805.1 uncultured Planctomycetaceae bacterium
CGAAAGGGGATCGCCGCGTCGCACTTGCTCGGCCCATTTGCGCATCGCCTCCTGCCATGCCTCGGCGCTCATGGGGGGCACCTGCGCCGCGTAGTCTCCTCGAGGGCGTTTGGCGGGCGTGATGTCGAGTTTCATCGGCTTTCCTTTGCGCAGGATCTGAAGCTCCATCTTCTTGCCCTTGGCGGCCTCGATCGCCGCGATGAGGTCTGGCACCTTGGCAAGCGGCTTGCCGTCGGCTTTCAGCAGGATGTCGTGACGCTGCAAGGCGGCCGCGGCCGCCGGACTATCCGGGGCGACCTGCTCCACCACAAGCCCCTGGTCCTCCGGCAGATTGAGTTGCGAGCGCAGCGCGTCGGGGACCGGCTCCGAAACCAACCCGACCCAATACTCTCCCACGCGCAACTGCTGAGGCTGGGCCACCGGCGGCGTGCCGGAAGGCTCCTGTTGCGCGAGGCATGAGCTGGCAGGCAGCCACAAGGCGATCAGGGCCAGGCCCGCGCCCAGCCGGGACGATAAAGAAAGACTTCCGCGCATGGGCTTCTCCTCCTCTGGCTTGTGTGGCAGCGGTTCGGCTATTCGACGTGGTTTCCCACGTAATGGACGTCGAGTTGATCGACCGGCACGACCGCGTGCCGGCCGTCCTCCACGGGAACCGGCAACAGTTGGTGGGACTGGCGAACCTGGTATCCAGCCCGCCGCAGGGCCTCGCGAAGTTGCGACGGAAGGCCTTGCGAATCCGGATACAAGAGCGACTGATCGAGATGATCGCGTTCGACCACCGGCAAGCGGAACTGTCGACCGTCGTCACCCACCGCCGGCAGCGCGACCGTCATGACCGGGGCGCTGGGCGACACGGGCTGCGTTGGCCCTGCCGTTGCCGGTCCCTGTTGCACGGCCGCCAGACTAGGGCCTGGTCCTGGGGCACGGACGACTTCCCCCGCGCGCCGTCCCCCGCCCGCCCACCATCCAGCGCTCACGGCAGCCAGGAGACTCGCCGCCATGGCCAGAAACCCGCCTGCGCGCCGGACCCAGGGGCTCCGGGCTCGGTGGGCGGGGGGCGCCGGGCTGAACGCGGTTTGCGGCGGCGTCATCGTCCGCTCCGGCAAACCGGCGGCAAACGACTCACCCAAACACTGCGATTCGAGGAAGGCCAGGGCACAGGCGCGCCATCCACCCGGCGTGTGTTCGAGGCGGTTGAGCAACTCGCGGCGATCCGGTTCCGCAAGCTCGCCGTCGACCAGGACCTCCAACCACTGCGGATCGATGTTCGGAGTCTTCTCATCGCTCGGATTCATCGCTCGTCTTCCACCACTTCGAGTGCGGCCAGCTCATCGCGCAGGCGTTGTCGAGCCCGATGGAGCCGGGCCTGCACAGCCGGCTGAGAAATCCCCAAATGGTCTGCCAAATGCCGATAACTCCAGTTCTCCGTATATTTCAGAAGCAGGATCTCCGCATCCCGCCCCGACAGCCGCGACAGTGCCTGACGCACCAACTGCTGCCGCTCGGCAAGCAGCATCCACTGGAGCGGATCGACTTCTCGGCTCCCCTCCTCGGAAGGACGCTGCCGCTCGGCAAAGCTGTTGGTCAGCTTGCGCCGTCGCCCCTGCTTGCGGCGATATAGCAACGATTGCGTGACCGCCAGCCGGTACAGCCAAGGGGCAACCTTGGTCGCATCGGCCAGCGGCGCGTGCTGCCTTACCGCCGCCAGCGATACCTCCTGCATCACGTCGTCGACGGCCTGCGGCTCACCCAACCGGGCATAGACCACCGTGCGCAACCAGCGATCGTGCTGGGCCAGCACCGCCTGCCAGTCGACTTTCGACGTTGGACCCGGGCAATCGTCGCGGCCCGGGGGTGAACTATGCGTCATCACCGTGAAGATGGTTGCCTCAAAAGGAGAAATGTTGCGTCACGCTCGGCCCTACGCAGGCCGATGGCGGAAAGCTATTATTCGCTGGCGAGAACATCCGGTATGTCGGTCCCGCAATCGGCTGCCGAAGAATCTCCAGCAGTCCACGAACCGCCGCGCAAAGCGTTTGCTGCAGAGGATCGGCCCATGGGACACAGCACGAACCGCTCATTGGCATGGATCGACGAGGAACTGTATTCCCTCCAACAGAAGGGGCTTCGTCGCCGGCTTGCCGTGTGCGAAGGCCGCATGCTCCCCCGCATTGGGATAGATGGTAGCGGATTCACCCACTTCGGGTCAAACGACTATCTCGGTTTGGCCGCCGACCCGCGGCTCAACGTGGCCGTTCTGGAGGCCATTGAACACGCCGGATGGGGCAGTGGGGCTAGTCCTCTCATTCTTGGACACTCGGAGTTGCACCGACGCCTTGAGGAGCGAATCGCTCAATTCGAGGGGACGGAGGCGGCCATCGTTTTCTCTTCTGGTTTCGCCGCCAACGCGGGCACGGTGGCCGCTCTGGTTGGGTCCGGCGATGTGGTTTACACCGATCGAAACAACCACGCCAGCCTGTTGGACGGCTGCCGGCTGTCGCGGGCCGACGTGCGGACGTACGCCCACGGCGATTGGCAGGCCCTGGCTCGCCTGCTGGACCGTCCGGCCACCCACCGCCGGCGCCTGATCGTTACCCATAGCCTCTTCAGCATGGACGGCGATCTGGCTCCCCTGGCGGAGTTGGCCGAGTTGGCCGATCGTTACGAGGCGATGCTCCTGATCGACGAGGCCCACGCCACAGGCGTTTTCGGTCCTCGCGGTCGCGGCGTTGCCGAGCACTTGGGCGTTGAAAAACGTATTCCGGTGCGCGTCGGGACCTTGAGCAAGGCGTTGGGGAGCATCGGGGGATTTGTCGCCGGGAGCCGCGCGTTGGTAGACTGGCTCGTGAATCGCTCTCGCCCCTACATTTATTCTACGGCGAGTCCCGCTGCCGCGGCTGCCGCGGGGCTGGCCGCACTCGACATCGTGGAAGCGGAACCCGGGCGGCGCACAACCCTCCTGGCGCGGGCCGACGCGTTCCGCCGGGCGCTCGCCGAACAAGGGTGGAATACCGGCCGTTCGACAAGCCAGATTGTGCCCATCGTGGTGGGCGATCCGCAACGGGCCCTCGAACTCGCGGCGGCCCTTCGCCAGCAAGGGATGTTCGTGCCGGCCATCCGCCCGCCAACCGTGCCCGAAGGGGAAGCCTGCCTACGCGTCAGCCTGACCTACGCGCACACGCCGGAAATGGTCGGCACCCTCCTGGCGGCGCTGGAACGACTGAGATAACGCCCGCGTAGACTGCGTAGGTTATGTTTCAGCATAACCCGCGCCCATACGTGCGTAACGCCGAAAGAGTTTTGCTGAAGCATAACCTACGCAGGGGCGAGGATCTTGCGTGGCGGCACCCGGTCGGAGAAGATGATCCCTTGCGGGGTTCAACCAGACGACGCGGAGATGACAACGTGAAGCACCTCATTCTCGTGGCCATGCTGCTGGCAATTGCGTGCCCAATCCAGGCCGCCGATTGGCCGCAGTGGCGAGGCCCCTTCTTCAACGGCTCGACGGACGAAAAGGACCTTCCCTCGGACTGGAGCAAGACCGAAAACGTGGCCTGGAGCGCGGACCTGGCCGGCGCGGCGGCCTCGACGCCGGTTGTCACCGGCGGTCGCGTCTATCTCTCGGGCGTCGATTCGGCCCGCGACGCGCTGGAGGTCATGTGCTACGACGCGGCTGGCGGGCAGCAGCTTTGGAGACACGACGTGGCGCAGGGGATTCGCCGCGACGATCGCAGCAACTATGCGTCGTCGTCGCCGGTGACGGACGGCAAGATCGCGATCTTCTTCTTCGGCAACGGCGACCTCGTATGCTTCGACGCCGAAGGCAACGCCCTCTGGTCGCGCAACATTCAGAAGGACTACGGTACGTTTGCGTTCCTGTGGACGTTCAGCAGCAGTCCACTCTTGTACGACGGCAAGCTGTACGTGCAGGTCCTGCAGCGCGACGTGGCCGTTGGCGACCGCGGCCGGCAGGACGGCAAGAACGAATCGTACCTGCTGGCCCTCGATCCGCAGACCGGCAAGACGCTCTGGCGCCACGTGCGCCCGAGCGAGGCCGTGGCCGAATCCCGGGAATCGTTCGCCACGCCGGTCCCCTGGGAATACGGCGCTCGCAAGGAGATCCTGCTCGCCGGCGGCGATGCCCTGACCGGCCACGATCCGGTCACGGGCGCGGAACTGTGGCGCTGGGGAAACTGGAATCCCGAACGCATCGGCCACTGGCGCCACGTGGTCTCACCGGTGGCCGGCAACGGAACGATCCTCCTCTGCGCGCCAAAACGCGAGCCGATCTACGCTGTGAAAGCGGGCATGTCGGGGCCGCTGGATGACGGCGCGCTGGCCTGGGTCAGCCGGCAGGCCAAAGAAGTCACGTCCGACGTCCCCACGCCCGCGTT
>CAZFKF010000589.1:0-4393 GCA_964518805.1 uncultured Planctomycetaceae bacterium
CCAGACGGTCGCCTTGGCCGGGACGCTGCGTTACATGGCTCCCGAACAGTTCGCGGGCCATCTGGATGCGCGAAGCGATGTCTACAGCCTGGGGTTGACGCTTTACGAACTCCTGACGCTTCAACCGGCGTTCGCCGAGATCAGCCGCAGCAAGCTGATCCGCAAGATCACCCAGGACCAGCCGATCCGGCCACGGCAGCTCAATCCCGGAATCCCGCGCGACCTGGAGACGGTCGTGCTCAAGGCAATTTCGCACGAGCCGGATCATCGATACCAGTCGGCGGCGGAATTGGCCCACGATCTGCGTCGTTTCCTCGAAGATCGCCCGATTGCGGCCCGCCGCGTCTCGGCCGCCGAGCGCCTCTGGCGCTGGGCCCGGCGCAACCGCGCGGTGGCCGCTTTGACAACGAGTACCTTCGTGCTTCTGGTCCTGTTCGCCGTGGTGACGACGTCGGGGTACATTCGCACCGCCAGGGAACGGCAGAAGGCCGAAGCCACTTCAACGCTGGCCCTGGAGGCCTTGGACAAGATCTTCCGAGAGTTTGCACCGGAACGGACCGCCCCGGCCTCGGGAGTCCTGGTGGTGGGCGATTCGGGCGAGGAGATCACGGTTCCGGCGCAGCCGGTGTTGTCCAAGGAGGCGGCTTCGCTCTTGGAACACATGCTGGCGTTCTACGACCGGCTCGCGGAACGGGGGGGCGACGATGCCCGACTCCGCCGCAAAGTGGCCGAGGCCAACCGCCGCGTCGGCGACATCCGCCAGCGATTGGGCCACTACGAGGAAGCGAAGGCCGCGTATCTGCGGGCGATTGACTCGTATGCGCGGCTGGCGGATCCCTCAGGAGAAGACATCGACCTTCACACGGAGATCGCCAGGGTTCACAACGAACTGGGCAACCTGCACATGGCGATGGGCCAACAGCAGGACGGACGCGCTTCGTACGCCAGTGCGCTGGCCGCGCTGCAAGAGGTCTCCGCGGACACGTCCGGTGCGCCGCAGTGCCAGTACGAACTGGCGCGGACGTACTATTTCCTTGGACGGCGGCCTTTCGGCGTGCCCGGTCCGTTTCCGCTGGCGCCTGGCGGCCGGCGCATCTCTTGGCAGGGCATGCCCGGCGGCCGGTTTCCGGGGGACGGAGCGCCGCGCAAGTCGCGCCGGCCCGGCCCCGGCGACCCCAAGCGGCTGTTCGACGCGTCTTCGCCGCCCGAGGGCGCAGCCATGCCGCCCGGACCGCCCCCCGATCTTCACGGCCCTCGCCCGGTCGAGGGCCAGCCGCCGCCGGGGCCTCATCTTGCTCACAAGGGCGAACCGAAGGCCGGGGACGAGAAGCCGCACCAACGACCGGAATTCGCCCCCGGCTCGCCGCCCGGCTCAGACCGGCCCTCTGTGGGAGTGTCCGCGAACGACGGAGGACGAGACCGCGATCGGAACCGCGACCACGCAAGGTGGCGGGAATGGGAAAACGAGCGCGAGCAATACTTGCAGAAGGCGATTGCGATCTTCGAGCGTCTCGTGACCGAGAATCCGGCGGTGCCCGATTACCGGTTTCTATTGGCCCGATGCTATCGCGAGCTTGGGCCGTCGTGGTTCGGGCGCGGGAAGTCCTCGACCGACGGCGTTGACAAGGCCACCAAGATCCTTGAGAGCCTGGTCGCGGAATTTCCGGACGTGCCCGACTACCGGCACGATCTCAGTATGACCTATGCGTGGCTCAGCGCGGGCTGGCCCGTTGCGTTCGGAATGGATGACCCGACCGCCGAGCAGCGAAGACGTCAGATGCTCGACAAGGCCCTGGCCATTTCCGACGAGTTGGTGGCCGAACACCCGAATATTCCCGACTACGCGGCGTTCCAGGTTCACGTCCGCCTGAGGCTGGCGAACATCCTTTGGGAGACCGATCCGTCGCGGGCCGAGGCAAGCCTGCGCAAGGCGCTCGATCTGGAATGGACGCTCGCCCGACGGTTCCCTCAGAACTCTTTCTACCGGATCGGGTTGGGATCGATCCAGGAATCACTCGCCGTGCTGCTGCGGGACCGGGGGCAGTTGGCCGACGCCCGCACGCTCATGGAAAGCTGCATTGCTTCCTTCAAGGCAGTGCTGCCGAAGGACTCGAACTCTCGATTCCCGCCCATGCAGGGTGTGGTTGCCCAAAACTACCGGAATTTGGCCAACCTGCTTCGCCGCATGAACGATGAACAAGGGGCCGCAGCGGCCTTGCGCCAGGCCGAAGAGTACGATCCGCGGAAGTGAGTCGCCGGCATCTCGTTCATCGGATTCTCCGCATTCCACTGTGTTTGGCGCGTTGAAACCAGGGACTTGCCGAGGACGACTCGGGGCGAGAATGGCAGGCGGGGCTGCCTCCGCTTCAATCCGGCTTGTGCGAGCGGGCGTAGTCTCGCAGGGCCAGAAGGTTCGCCGCCGGGGTGTCGCGGGGGACCTCGCAGCCGGCCCCCACCACGTACCGAGGGCCCGCCTCGCGGTGGCATTGGGCGACCGCCGCCGTGATCGCCTCCGGGACGCTGTTCCGCAGGGCTTTCACGGGATCGAGGTTGCCCAGCAGCACCTGGTTCGGGCCCATCTGCTCGCGGGCCTTGGCCACCGAGACCATGAAATCCAGGTCGACAATCTCGCAGCCCAACGCGCCGATCCCCTTGAGGATCCGGCTCGCGTTGCCGCAGATGTGCAGGCGCACGCGCGTGCCCAGGGCGTGCAGGCCGTCGATCAGACGCTTTTCGTACGGCCAGACGAATTCTTCGTAGATTTGCGGTCCCACCAGCGACGCGGCCGCGTCGACCTTGCCGACCAGGTCGGCGCCGGCCTCGACCTGGGCTTTGGCAAACCGCAGTTCCATGTCCAGCACGAACTCGAACAGGTCGCGCACGAATGCGGGGTCGTCGTAGAAATCGAGCATCAACCGGTTGATGCCCCGCAAGTCGGCCGACTCTGCGCACGGACCCTCGATCCATCCTTCGATCACGAGCTGCCCGCCGACCTTCTCGCGAAACAGCGCCGCGGCCTGGACGCGGTCGTGCATGCGTCCGCCGCCGAGCGGATCGGGCATCTTGAGCCGCGCTAGCGCCGTCTTGTCGGCCAGCAGGGCGTTGACCTCGTCGATCGCCGGCGGCTGGTCGTCGAAGAACTGGACCGTAGCGCCGCAGTCGGCAGCCTCGCGAGCAGGATCGGAAATGCTCGATACGTAATCGATCCCGAACGCCTCCGCCGTGCGCAACTGCCCCTCGACCAGAACGCGATAGTCCCGGGCGTAGCGGCCGTAAGGCTGTCCGATCTGATCGGCGGCGAACATCATCGTAATCGGCATGTTCGGCAGGTGATCCACCGGCCGGCCCTCGGTCATCGCTCGCACGCGCTCGTAGCTGTTCATGGCATCTCCGCCCGAATCACATTGTCATCGAAACTCGCCGCTACGCGGTGGCCCGGGGGCACGACGAGGAATCGCCCGTCTTCCCACGGGCCGTCGACCAGGGCCTGCACCAGCGACATGTCGCCACGGAGCCGCTCGTACTTCCACCCGCGCTCGACAGCTTGCTGCCGGGCCAGACGCTCGAACCGGTCGTCGGGCTCGATGCCCATCTCGATGAAAGCGATTCGGCCGTAGTTGCGCGTCATGTTGCAGAGCTGCTCGTAGAGGAACCTGGCGTTGTCCTCGCCGTACTTGGCTGCCAGCTCTTCATACGTTTGCAGCATGCCGCTCTTGGTGGCGATCGAGTCGGGATTGTGCTGATGCGTATTCTCGCCGCGTTCGATCCATCCGGTGGTCTTGAAATACACGCCCGGGTGCGATTGAAAGTACTCCATGTACCGCTCTTTGCTGCCGAAGAAGAGCGTGATGCAGTCGTGGGCCCGGGGGATGACCAGCGGGATCGACGGGGCCGTGAGCCCCACCAGCCCGTTGCTGCACAAGGCATAGCCGAAGAGCACCGCCTCGTAGGCCGCGGGATCGACGGCCCCCAACCCCTCCTGAAGCCGGCGGCCCATCCCCTCCTGCCCGATGTCGTGCAGCCCCTTCGGCAGGAACTCGATGTCCACCTGGTTGACGCTCCGGGCCACCGCGGCGCAGAGTTCCCGGTAGAGGATCTCGCAGGCAATGAGCTTCAGACGCACGGCAACACGCTCTTCTGGCCTCTGGAACACAACCCAAAACGTCGATTATACCGCCGTACACGCAACCTGCCAGCGGGGAGGGCGATGGTCGGAAGATGTCCTGGCGTGTTATATTCCGACGGTTTCCCCGCCAGTTCAGAGAGAGGGCTGCACGGCACGGAGTTCTGCCCGTCGAGTCGCCTCGTGAGGCTGCGAACGCAGAGGTCGCCATGGCCGGTTGGACGTGCTATCCGTTGTCCATCTTTCAGGCCGTTTGCGGTTCGCTCTACG
>CAZFKF010000590.1:0-4393 GCA_964518805.1 uncultured Planctomycetaceae bacterium
TCCCTGCACCACGCCACCGGTATCGTGCCGCCCGCCTGGAAGTTCGCCAAGCTGGACGACCGGCTCCAAGGATTCCTTACCCTTGTCGAGGGGCACTACCGCTATTACCAGGCCCACGCGAATATGTTCGTGGCCGCGGCATTTGCCGTCGCAGCACGGTGGATGGCCGAGGGCACCGGCACTTGGCCGCGTGGCTGGTCAGCGGTCGGGTTCCTGGCCTTGGAGGCAATCCTGTGGGCCGGCGCCCGCGACAGTTTACGGAAGTACTACTCGCGAACTCAGCAATTGCTGAACACCCCCTAGCTCAAGAAAGGAGCGACAGTATGACCAACGGTATCGGCCACAAGCCTGTGGCACCGGTCAAGAAGCCTGCCGTGAAAAAGCAGGGCCCGATTGCGAAGCCAACTTCGCCTCGGGCCGAACAAAACCAAGGCCGCTGACTGACGGCGGCCTGAGTGCGCCGGCCGTTATCGTCGGCTGGGAACGTCCTTGAGATTCCTCGCAGCCGCACTTCCCAAGTTGGGCTGGCCGGCGACTTCGGCGCAAGTCGCCGCTCAACCAAAGCCAGAATTGCCGCTGTCGGGGCTTCTGCGAGAATCGCGGGTCCGTGACCTTGACGCATCGACGCCCCCAGTAGCCGAATACCTCTTGACTGGGGGCTTAACGTCAGCGGGAGCCAGTGGTTATGATGGTGGCGGCCTGGGCATCGCCATATCGCGTGTTCGACTTCCGCCACAGAGGGGTGCAGGCGGACGGGGCGTTCCCCGGAACCTCCCGCGCACGCCAACGTGTCCAATATCTCCAATGGAAGAGCTTCCCGGTAGCATTACGCTGGTCAGTTACGGAAGTGGCCACGAATGCGCGGCGCGGCTGGTGAGGATAACCCGCCAACTAGCCGCCAGCAAGATCGACGGACGGTGGTGGGCGATTAAGGCCCAGGCCGGGGCGCGCCGTGAGGACGAAGACGATCACCATTGGCCATGGCGAAAACTCGTCGGCGAGCACCGGAGTGACCTGACCTGGGAGTTCGTCGGCGTGCAGACGGACGACGGGGAGATCCAGGGAGCTATTGCGTACCGGATCGATTTCAAGTCGTTTCTCGTGCCCGAGTTGACTAGCGTTTACGTGGACCGCCTCGCTGCGGCCCCACGAAACAGACCTTGGCTTGTCGCAGACCCCATCTACAAGGGGTCTGGCAAGGGGTTGCTGCTCCGGGCGGTGTGTCACAGCTACTTGCTTGGCCTCGGAGGGCGGGTTAACCTTGTGTCGGTGCCGAGTGAGCGGACTCGCAGATTTTACGAGCGGAGAGGGTTTGCCGCTGTGCGCGAGGACGAGGATGGATCGATAGAATATGAATTGAGCGACGAAGCTGCGCAAAGGTGGCTTCAAGAAGAGGGGTATCTCTGATGCCGAAACTGGCGGATGATTTCGTTCCCGTTACAGGTGGCGTCGATCTCCCGAAGGCTCGCTTTCGGGATGACATGGACCACCTGCGTGATCTGGTCGTCGATTCGGACCTGGACAGGCACATTGTTCGACTGCTGGTCTTGCACCCCAAGCTCCGCGTTCGTTTTCGGTGCCAAGACCTCACTTCTCTGGATGCGGCCACCAAGAAAGCCCTGCTTGCGGATATGAATGACGTGTTGGGCATTCGTCCGCTTCGCGGGTCACGGAAATGACCTCGGTCGAGCGATCTCTCGCCTACGCACGGAAGCACTTTCCCGGAGGTCCGGAGAAGCTCGCCGAACGTCTGAAGGTTGAGGTTCGTTATTCGGCCCTCTCGGGCTGCGATGGCTGGTATCTTTCGGCGGGCCAGCGCACGATCATTCGCATCAACAACCGCATGGCGAGGTCTCGCCAGCGGTTTACGCTTGCGCATGAACTCGGCCATCTCCTCTTGGGTGTGCCCTCGGTCATCGGCGAATCGTTTGCCGACCTGCTCAGGTCGGATGACGAAGAGGAAAGACGCGTCAACGATATCGCTGCGGAACTGCTGGTCCCGCGAGACGTGGTGCAAGCGTCCGTGCCAGGGTTGCCCATCGTTGCTTCGGTTCTTCGCCGACTGGCCAAGCAGGCTCATGTCTCCGAACTGGCAGCGGCTTTGCGAGTTGCGAATCTCGCCGCGGATTTGGGCCTGGCGAACGCCTCGGTGGTCTTCTTTGAAGATGACAACGTGGGCTGGCAATGGTCAAAGACGTTGAGGATGCCCAAAGAAACCGCAGTGAGCCTGCGGGAGGCTGCCAGAGCGGCGTCTCCAAACGCGTTCCGGTATGTCCGCGAGGTTGAAAACGACGTTGTGGTCGCATCGCTCATCGAGAATCCGTTTTTCGGCTCGGCGACGATGTTCGTTCAACTGCTGCCACTCGAGTACGCCAGTCAAAAGTCACGGGACGAGCGGCGGGCAGAGTTGGAAGAGTACCTCTTCGCCGGGCAAGCCGAATTCCAGCGGCAACTCCAGGGCTGCTTCGGTTGGTTCAAGCCGCACGTGGCGGGAATGTCCTTGGACGAGGCGGAATCGCTGTTTTGGGAACAGTACCAGTCACGATTCACCGGGGTTCCAGGAAAACGGCTTGCCAGCGCCCAGGGTCGCGAGTACGTGCGGCTTCGGCTTGGAGAGTGGTGTGGGCGGTAGAGGACGAATTGGAGATCGATGATGGAGAAGTTCTTTCGAACCTATCCGGCGCGCATCGTCACGCAGGCCGGTCTCGCGTGAATCCGTCCCCGCACGCGGATCCTCTTGGTTCCATGCTTTCGGATTACGTTTCGTCGCAACTAGTTAGGTCTTTGACTGCCTTGCGTTGTGCCAGCAGGCGACCGAGCACATCATCGGCGTATTCGTGAACGACGAACCATCGCCGCCTGTAATAAACGACCTCTTCCGAGAGACCGTACCCGAGAAGCTCGTCGCGATTGGCTGCGACGCCATTCAGGATCAGTTCCACCACGTCGTCGCCGGCGATTCTCGCGGTCGTCAGTCGCCAGCCATTGTCAAGTTCGATCAACGAACCGCCAACGACCAATCCCAGAATCTCTGCGGGTGAGGCCGCGGCCAGTGGCGTGCCGATTCCGAGCCGCTGCTTGACGTTGGGTACGTCGGCCGGACTGAGATTGAGACCCACCAGGGCCTGGCCATCGGCGAGAATCGCCCGAGCGATCTTGACATTGCGAATCCCCGAGGAACCCATGATCTTGTCGTAGATCGGGAAGATCGCCCCGCTGAGGATATGGAACCGCTGCGGTTCCCTGGCCGGCGTCTTCTTGTATTCCGCACTCCACCATTGGCGAGCCTCGTCAATCTCAACGTGCTCGTACTTTGCTTCCAGTTCATGGCGTTCCAGGCCGCGGCGCGGACCTTTCACAGCCGTGAGATAGATGGTATCGACCTCGGCGTCCCAATGCTCGGACGCACCGTAGATCCGCCTGCTTTGGAGGTTCCGGTAGAAACCCAATTTGGCCGACGCGGCGACCGACTCAAAGGTGTGCCGAATGATATCGACCTCGCCCTCCAGTTCGTGCAGCATCGTGCGAGCCCCCGAGCCGGGGTCTACGAAAAGCGTCTCCGGTTCGCCCGTGCGACGCAAGTTGTGGGCGCGGATTTCTTCCACGCCGAAATCGAAGGCACTTTGGCGTTTGGCCGCCTCCACGGCTGCGACATACCGCTCGTGGAACAACTCGAAGATGCGGTTCTGGGTTTCGACGTGGAGGACCATGATCCGATTGAGAAACTGCTCCACGTTGCTTACGTAGCTTTCGCGCACGGCGGCCTTTTCCTTGTCGAGCACCCCCATGCGCTCAAGCGTCACCATCCCGAGCCCTTCGTCGCTTAGCCGGCCGGATTGGATCGCCCGGTAGAGGCGGGCCAAGGCGGCCTTGCCGTAGGCGTCGGTCACGTCCTCGGGCCGGAAGAGGTCGCTGGAGAGCGAGTGCCGCTCCCCCTTGGTCAAGGCCCCGAGTGCGGCCAATCGCTTGGACACAGCGTTGACCAGGCGTTTCTGGCCGGCCAGGTCCAGGAGCACGAGCCGGATGATCGGTGCCGAACTTTGGTTGGAGCGATGGACGCGGCCAAAGGCCTGCATCTGCTGGTCGGCCGACCAGGAAAGCTGAAAGGCATAGAAGACTCGGCGCTCTTGGTTCTTGGCGGCCACATCGGCATGGACGCTGATTCCCATCGAACCGGCGCCGGAGATCACGGCAATGCGTTTACCTCCCTTCTGAAAGAGCCGTGTCTCGAACTCGTTGAGTTCCCGTCGTGGCACGCCAGCGAGCTTACGGCGGACGTACTTGTTTCCCTCAAAACGGTGCGTCCGGCCGCTGATCTCGGCCACGTTGTCCACGCCGAAGCGGGCGACAAGGGCGTCGAGCGGATTGCGTGGGATATCGAGGTCGGTGACTC
>CAZFKF010000591.1:0-4391 GCA_964518805.1 uncultured Planctomycetaceae bacterium
TCCAGCAGGTGGGCATCCAGGATTATCGCGACTGGGAGGTGTTGCAGCAGAAGGAGATTGAGCCGGCCTCGGTGTTCAACTATCTGTACCACGAGTATCTGCCGACGTTCCAGAGCAACCCGCACGCCGCCGATCGCCCCCAGGCCGCCCACTGCCTGGTCACCGGCCAGATCCCGCACCTGATTCCCGAGCGGCTTGCCGGATCGGGGCCGCTTTTGGTCAACGGCGGCTTCGAGAACTTCCGCGACAACGTCCCGACCGGCTGGGACAAAGTGCCCGGATGGCTCACGCAGTCTTATTCCGGCCTGGCGTTCCGCGACGACAAGGTCCGCCGCGGCGGCCGGTCGAGTCTCCGGTTGGAGAACCGCGACGCGGGGCAGATCGTTCAGGTTTCGCAGAACGTCTCGGTGGGCGCGGCGTTTGCCCCCGGACGCAAATACCGAATCAGCGTCTGGATGAAGTCGGCTGGCCTGCGCCAGTCCAACGGCATCCTGCTGGGGGCGTTCACCACCGCGCTGAAAAGCCTGGGCTCGTGGCGCATCGCCATGCCGCAGGCCGAGGTCGATTGGACCCACGGCCACGCGGAGTTCCGCCTCCCCGCGGGGAGTCAGTTCCTGCGGATCATGCTGCACGTGCAAGGGCCGGGCACGGTGTGGATCGACGACCTCGTTCTCGAAGAACTCCGCGACGACGGCGCCGCGGTCGAAGTCCCCCGGCCCGACAAGCCGGCCGACCACGAGTTCATGCGTCAATGGGTGGAACTGTTCCACGGTCCGGGGCGACCGTATTTGCTCTCGGGCAAGATGCTCCATCCGCCGGTGGTCGAGTGCGCGACGATCGACGTCCACGGCCGCCGCCTGCCGGCCATCTTCCACAACGCCTTTGCCGCGTCCGACGGTTCGGAGGCCGTGGTCCTTGTCAACGCCAGCGACGCCCCGCAAAGTGGCCGCATGGTCTGGAAAGGCAAAGCCACAACCCTATCGCTCAATCCCTGGGAGGTCCGGCTTATCGGAGAACGCGACAAAAACGCCTCTCCGTAGCTTGGCCGTCCCCTACCACATGCGTTGGACGCAATACGCATCGAGAATCGCGTCCGCACTCACCTGGGTATTCTAGCAAAACGCGTGGTGATGCGGGACAATCTGCCGGCGTCGCCCCTGCAACCCGCTATATGGGGTATAGTTAACGTGTCGTTGTCGCGATACGTTCAGCGATCATGGAGCGGCAAACCGAGTGAGTGGCCGCGGCCTCGCTTTCGGCATTGTGCCACGGAGGCGAGCTAATGGTTCGCGGCGGCGCCCCCACCGGAATTGCCGACGATGGATGCCACGATGTGATGGGTGAGGATGGACTGTTACGATGAATGATGCCACCACCACGATTGCCGAGTTGCGGCAGGTCGTCGAGCAGTTTGTCGATCGGCGCGACTGGCACCCGTTTCATACGCCGAAGAACCTGGCGATGTCGCTGGCCATCGAGGCGGCGGAGTTGATGGAGCATTTCCAGTGGCTCACGCCGGAGCAGTCGCGGGCCGTCGGCCAGCAGCCCGAAAAGTTGGGCGAGGTGGGCGATGAGATCGCCGACGTGCTGTGCTACATCCTGGCCATGGCGAATGAGCTTGGACTAGACCTGGCCGCGGCCCTGGAAGCCAAGATGGTCAAGAATGCCCGCAAGTATCCCGTCGAAGAGTTCCGCGGCCGCTTCGGCCGCGACGACCCGAACCCGATGCGTCCCTGACGCCTGGTTATGAAGAACTGGCTGAAGCACGCGTGGAACAACGTCCGCGCCCCGCGGGTGAGCGAGGATCGGCTCAACCAATGGGTCGAGCAGGTCCGCCGCGACCTGCCCGCGCCGGTCTTCTGGCTGTTGGGCAAGGCGCAATCGGGCAAGACGTCGATCATCCGCGCAATCACGGGGAGCAGCCGGGCCGAGATTGGGTGCGGGTTTCGCCCCTGCACGCGAACCGCGCAGATCTACAGCTTCCCCTCCGAGGGCGAATGCCTGGTTCGCTTCCTGGACACGCGCGGTTTGGGAGAGGTGGAGTACGATCCGGCCGAAGACGTCCGCGTGTTGGAACAGCAGGCGCACTGCCTGGTGGTGGTGATCCGCGCCATGGACCACGCGCAGCGGTGCGTGCTGGACCCCATGGAGTCGATCCTCAAGGCCCATCCCCACTGGCCGCTGGTGGTCGTGCAGAGCTCGCTCCACGAGGGCTATCCCCAGCCTGAGACCCGGCATGCCGTACCCTATCCCTATGATGACGACGATCCGGCGGCGGCCGGCGCGCCGGCCGAGCTGGCCCGGTCGCTGGCATCCCAGCGCGAGTGGTTCAAAGGCCACAGGGCCCGTTTCGTGGCCGTCGACCTCACCATGCCCGAAGACGGCTACGAACCGGAGCATTACGGCCTGGAGGCCCTTTGGCAGGCGATCGAGGAGGCGGTGCCGCTGGGGCTGCGAGCCATGCTCGAAGGCGCCCGGGCCGCGCGCCGCTCGCTCCGCGACATGTACTTCCGCACGGCGCATCCGCACATCCTCTCTTACGCGCTCGCCGCCGGCACGATCGCCAGCGTGCCGGTGCCCATGATCGACATCCCGGTCTTCATGGCGATCCAGGCAAAGCTGTTTCACGCACTGGCCTCGATCTACGGCCAGGAGATGTCGGCGCAGCGCATGGCCGAGATCTCGGGCACGCTGGGGATCGGCTTCCTGGTTCGTTTGGGCGGGCGCGAACTGCTGAAGTTCATCCCCGGTTTGGGGTCGGCCGTGTCCGCGTTGTTCGCCGCGGCGAGCACCTACGCCCTGGGCTGTACGCTGTGTGCGTATTTCAGCTACGCCCGCGACGGCGATATTCCCGATGCCTCGGTGTTCCGCGAACTCTACAAGGAACAGTACGCCGAAGGTCGCCGCCGCCTGCGCGAATACCTGGACTATGCGGCCCGGCGGCCGGGTACGCCGCCGGCGGTTGCGGCCAAAGAGGGGGCACCTCCGTCGGAGTCGCGAGGATCGGACGATTGCCGGCCGGTACGCGATGCCCAGGCACGTTAGATTGGGGCGTTTTATGACGCGATGGAAATTCTGGTGGCTGGTGCTTGGCGGGCTGCTTCTGGCCCCGTACGGACTGTTGTTCGTCACCGGAACGCTTTGGCTGTACGAGTACGGGATGCTCTGGTGGTACTTGACCATCAGCGTAGCGCTTACCCTGGCCAGTTCCGCCCTGATGCAATGGATGCGGAACGAGGCCACCCGCCGAAACGCCGAGGGATCGCAGACTGCGGCTCTGGGGCTCCCCAGCGGCGGCGAACCCGATCCGACCTGGCCGCCCTTGGCCAGGAAGGCCTGGGACGAAGTGGAATCGATTGCCCGGCGGGTCGAGAAGGAAGATCTGCCGCTGGATCAGCCGCCGCGATTGTGGCAAGTCTTCCACGACGTGCTCCAAAGCGTCGCGCGCAAGTATCATCCGGAAGCCGCGCAGCCGGAGTTGGAGACGCCGGCGCCGCAAGTGCTGTGGACGGTCGAGCGGGTCGCGAGGGATTTCCGCGAAGCGTTCTCGGAGAACATCCCCGGGGCGCACCTCTTCACCCTGGGCGATTTCTGGCGGCTGAATCGCCTCCGCCACTGGTACCGGCAGTTCTACTTCTTCTATCGCATCGTTTCGATCGGCTGGAACCCAATCTCGGCCTTGTTCCGCGAGGCCCGCGACGCCGCGACGGACAAGATGCTGGTCACTTCCACGGGCGACGTCAAGCAATGGGCGGTGGGGTTCTGCATCCGCCGGGCCGGGCTCTACGCGATCCAGCTCTACAGCGGCCAGCAGGAATGGGACGAGTCGGCGTTGAAGGAATTCCGTACGCCCGAATCGCGGCGCGACGCCGAGCGGGCCGCGGCGTCCCACGACGACTTGGCGGGAGAGCCGCTGCGAATCTTGATCGTCGGTCAGGTCAAGGCGGGCAAGTCGAGCGTGATCAACGCCTTGTTCGGCGAGACCCGGGCCGGCGTCGACGTGGTGCCTCGAACCCGGTTCATCGAACCCTATGTCCTGGAACGCCAAGGCATCCCACAGGCGATCCTGCTGGACACGGCCGGGTACGAGGCTGCGGACTCGGACGAAGACCCGTTCGCTCCGCTCGAAACGGAGATCCTCCACTGCGACCTGGTGTTGGCCGTATGCACCGCCCTTTCCGCGGCCCGGCAGGCCGATCGTCGCCTTCTGGATCGGTTGCGGGCGTTCTACCAGCAGCATCCCGAGCGTCCGATGCCGCCGGTGGTGGCCGTGGTGACCCACATCGATCAGTTGCGGCCGGCCAGCGAATGGAATCCGCCGTACGATCTCATTCGCCCCAGCAGTGCGAAGGCCGAGAACATCGCCGGGGCCGTGGCAACGGTGGCCAAGG
>CAZFKF010000592.1:0-4386 GCA_964518805.1 uncultured Planctomycetaceae bacterium
GAGCGACGGCCCCCCGTCGATCCAGCTCCCCACGTCCCACAGCATTCCCCCCCCGCTCAGGCCTCCCGCCAGCGTCTCGATCACCGCGGCGATGCCGTAGCCTTTGTGACCGGCGAAGGGCAACAGCGAGCCGGCGAACGGATAGGCGAAGGGATCGGTCGTCGGCACGCCTTCGGTGTCGACCAGCCAGTTGTCGGGCACCTTGCGACCCTGGGCCTGATAGATGCGGATCTTGCCGCCGGCCACTGCGCTGGAGGCGATGTCGAGGAAGATCGGGGCCTCCTCGCCGGCCGGCACGGCGTAGGCGAAGGGGTTCGTGCCCAGCACCCCCTTGCGCGAGCCGGGCACGGCCATGCTTGGCGTGTCGTTGGCCATGGCCATGCCGATCATGTCCGCCCGGGCGGCCAGGTTGACGTAGTATCCGGCGGCCCCGAAGTGGCAACTGTTGCGCACGCCGACGTAGGCCACACCCGCGGTCTTCGCCTTCTCGATGGCCGTATTCATCGCCCGCACGGAGGTGACCATGCCGATGGCCGACTGACCGTCGACAATGGCCCAGGCCGGCCCTTCGGCCACGATTTGCGGCACGGCGTCGGCCTTGAGCCCCCCGGCCCGCACTCGCCGCACATAGCCGCGCAGGCTCTTGGTGCCGTGCGTGAACACGCCGAACGTGTCGGTGGTCACGAGCACGTCGGCCGTCACCCGCGCGTCGGCCTCGCTCAAACCGCAGGCCCGAAGCGCAGCCACACAGAACTCTTCGAGATCGGCAACGGCCGTTCGCTTTTCTCCGCACATCATGGGTAGCCTTTGGGTCAGCGTGAAGAGCGTGAAGGGGTCGGGAGACCCGCGCACAGCGCTATCGGTCGCTTCGCGCACAGCGCCGGGTGCGCCTGTTCCACAACGTCACTCCCCTTCGGCGGGCGACAACTCGCCGGTCGGGACACGCTTGCGGGTGTGCCATGAATCGGCAATCTCTTCGAGCGTCCTTCCCTTCGTCTCGGGCAGAAGCGTCCATCCGAACCAGAAGGCCAGGACGCAGGCCGCGGCCGAGACCCAAAACGCTCCGGCAATCGTCCCGATCAGTGCTTTCGACCACGCTCCCAAGAGCGGGAAGACCGATGCCGCCGCGAAGCCTACGCTCCAGATGAACGCCGTGGTGATCGAGACGGCCCGGGCGCGGATCCGCGTGGGAAAGATCTCCGACATCATCAGCCAAGGCAGCGGGCCCAAGGCAAAGGAGTGGGGAATCGCGCAGAGGAACACGGCGGCGAGCACCACCGGTCCGGTGATGCCAAAATGATAGACCAGTCCGATCAGCGTATTGGCCACGACCATGACCACGGAACTGACCAGCCACAGGGGACGCCGGCCCACGCGGTCGACCAGGCCGCACGCGACCAGCGTCATCACGCCCATGAAGCCGTAGGCCAACAGGTACTGGAAGATAGCGTCGGAGCGTTCCAAGCCCCCGAATTCAAACAACTGAGTCAAGTACACGGCCATGCCGCTCCAACCCGTGTAGTTGTTGAAGAACGCCAGGCACAGGCCGACGAAGAGCGCTTTGCGCAGGCCGGGTTCGAGCAACTCCCGGAAGGAGCCGATCTCGGCGGCGAGCGAACGGCGGATCTCGACCATCTCGGCGGCCGCGAACTCGGGGCCGTCGATCCGCGTGAAAACGCGTTGGGCCTCTTCGTCACGGCCTTGTTCGGTCAACCAGCGAGGGCTCTCGGGCACGAGGAACAGTGCCACCGCGAAAAGGGCCACGAAGATCAACTCCGAGGCAAACATCCAGCGCCAACTCACGGTCGGCTCGAGATTCCTCGCCAGGTACCATGCGGCCCAGGCCGCAATCACCGAGCCGACCACGATGGCCAACTGGTACATGAACCCCAAAGCTCCGCGCCACCGGGCCGGGGCGATCTCGTTGGTGTACATCGGCGAGGCGATCGAACACAGCCCCACGCCCAGCCCTCCCACGATGCGAAAGAGATTGAACGTGATCATGTCGTTGGGAATCGCCGTCAACAGCGAGCCGACCGCGAGGAGCACGCAGGCCACAATGAGCGTGTTCCGCCGCCCGATCCGGTCGCAGAACCAGGCGCCAAAGAAGGGGCCCACGATGCACCCCAACACGGCGCTCGCCGAGGTGAAGCCGAACATGGCGTCCGAGAGTTGGAACTGGTCTTTGAGGTAGACGTTGGCCCCGCCCATGATCGCCAGATCGTACCCGAACAAGAACCCCCCGACCGCCGAAACGAAGGCGATGAGGAAGGCGTACGTCTTGCCCGTGGGATGAAAGCCTCGTGGGGCGCCGTGTTTCATAGCTTCTCCTCCTCGACGGGATTGGTGAGCGAACCGATCTTCTCGATCTCAACGGTGACCTGGTCGCCCGGCGCGAGCCACCGCGGCGGCTTGCGCGCGAAGCCCACGCCGTGCGGCGTTCCGGTGAGGATCACCGTGCCGGGCAGCAGGGTCGTGCTGCCGCTGAGGAACTCGATCAGCGTGGGCACGCTGAAGATCATATCGTTGGTGTTCCAGTCCTGCAGGGCCTCGCCGCCGATCACCAGCTTGATCGAAAGCGCGTTCGGATCGGGAATCTCGTCCGGCGTCACCAGGCAGGGGCCCATGGGTGCGAACGTGTCGAACGTCTTGCCGCGGCACCACTGGCTGCCGCCCCAGACGCTCTGCCAATCGCGGGCGCTGACGTCGTTGGCGCAGGTGTAGCCCAGCACATACTCCAGGGCGCGGCTGGCGGAGACGTTCTTGCACCGCTTCCCGATGACCACGGCCAACTCGCATTCGTAATCGACCTGGTCGCTCCGCAAGTGCCGCGGCAAGACGATCGGGTCGCCGGGATTCTGCAAGGCGGCCGTCGATTTCATGAACAGCACGGGAAACTGTGGGATCGGCGCCTTGCCCTCGGCGGCATGCCGGCGGTAGTTCAGGCCGATGCAGAGGATGTTGCTCGGCACGACCGGAGCCAAGAGCTTAGTCACTGTGGCCTGCCGTTCCGTGACCGAGTGCTCGCCGAAGATGTCGCCGGCGACTTCCCTCGCGGTTCCGCCGGGTTCTTGAACAGCGTAGTGGATCTCGTGGTTTGGGTCCAGGTAACGAATGATTCGCATGGTGCGCCCTTCTTTCCTTGCTCAGCCGTTTGCTTGCGGGTTGCTATGGCGACGTTGCCCTTAGCCTCTCCGGCGGTGCGGCAATGAAAAGCGAACACTGAATACTGAATGGCGAATGCAGGATGTTGTCGACCGTGCCGGTCGCATGAGCCGGAGCCGGCATTCTGACTTCACTATTCAGTATTCACTATTCATCCACTTCAATCAGAACTCTCTGGCGTAGCCGGCGGTCCAGCCGCCGTCGACGGCGATGATCTGGCCGTGAGTATAACTGTTCTCGGGGTCGGCCAGGAACAGGACGGCCACGGCGATTTCGTCGGGCGTGCCCGGTCGGCCCAGCGGCACGTGGGCGAGCATCTGCCGCACCGATTCCTTGAACCGGGCGTCGGGGCCGTAGAACAAATGCCGCGTGCCCACGGTGAGCGTCGAGCCTGGGGCCACGCCGTTGACCAAGATGCCGTAGGGTCCCAATTCCAGGGCCATCGCCTTGGTCAGGTTCACCACGCCCGCCTTCGCCGCCACGTAGGCGCATTGCAGGCGCAGCGGAACCAGGCCCACGATCGACGCGATATTGATGATCCGCCCGCTCCCCTGCTTGCGCATCACCTGGGCTGCCTTCCGGCTCATCTCATACAACCCGGTCAGGTCGACGGACAGGATCGGGTCCCACTCTTCGCGCGGGTACTCGTCAATCGTCACCCGGGCCTTCATCGTGTTGATCCCGGCGTTGTTCACCAGGATGTCCAACCGGCCGTAATCCTTCACGACCCGGTCGATGACCTCCTCGATCTGGGCCGAGTTGGTTACGTCCAGGGTCATGGCGACGCTGCCGGACGATTTGCGGGCCGCCTCGGTGGCGTCGCTGATGTCGGTGTAGATCACGCGCGACCCGTTGGCCGCCAGCCGACCGGCAATCGCCTCGCCGATTCCCCGGGCCGCGCCGGTCACCAGACTCACTTTGCCTGTCAGATCCGCTTGCATCTCTTGGTCTCTCCCGGTGCAGTGGTTTCCTTCCGTGTTCCCCAGCGTCCTCCGTGGTAGACAGAAAACCTCACCACGGAGGACGCGGAGGACACGGAGGATATGGATGGAAGATCTACTGGAAACACGCGCTCGGCGAGGGGCTCCCGACCCCGCCGGCCCTTCGACCGCAGGTCTCCTTCTGCGATCCCGGGAGACCTGCGGTCATCGTGTGTGATCGTGAGAGACGATAGCTTAATCGAGGCGCGAGTCGATCGCAACGACCTCGGAGCGTCTGACC
>CAZFKF010000593.1:0-4377 GCA_964518805.1 uncultured Planctomycetaceae bacterium
GAATGTGTTAAAAGAACGGAAGAGGGGGTTGTGACACCTTGGGAAAAGTGGACCGGTTGTCCCCCCCGAAGAAATTCAACGTCCAAATCCCGAGAATTGCTCTTTTCCAACCACCCGCCAGAATGCTAACCGGCGTTTCACGTTTGGGCCTCAACCCTTCTGCCGGCTCGGTTGCGACTCGGAGACGGGCTAAAGCCCGCACTACGAACCGAGGACGATGCTCCGAAGCGATTCCGTGTGGCGAGCGAGCCTCCTCCTTCTGGACCGTGAGCTAGGCTTCTAGTGGGCGCCGAGAGTGCAACGACCTCCCGCGCGTCACCTCGCCCGCGCGCCTGAATTGCGACCTTGATGGCTCTTCAACGGCATCTCGCGTTGTTTTCACGGCCTGAGAGAGTCCCATGATAAGAAAAGTCTGGAACGTCGTCGCGTCTCTCCTCCGCTCCAGCGACGGTCTGGCCGCGGTGGAATACGCCCTCTTCATCCTCCTGGCCCTCTTGGCATGCCTGACGGCGATCACCGTTGTCGGTCGGAACACGGCATGCCCCAACGGAGCAGAGTACTCGGTCGAGCGTACTGTGCCGTCCCCGTAAGGCCAAACAAGAGCAGTGAGTTGCCCTACGGCCGCCGCTTCGTGGATCGCGGTTTGAGAACCGCCAACACGATGACCAGCGGGACGAACAGAAGCAGCAGTTGCGGCCGTCGCGCCAAGGCGATCAGCATCACGGGCAGGGTCCACCAAAACCAGTTGGGGACTCGGCAGAGATGATCGTACGCCAGCCAGAGGACGGCCATCACAGTGCCGATCCGCAGGCACGCCGATTCGAGATCCTGGCCGTTCGGCCCGGTTGGCGGCCAGATCATGTATCCCGCGGCGACGAGCAACAGCGCCACGGCGATCACGGCGATAGCATGGCGGCGCATGGCTAGATCCGATCCAGGGTGTCGATCCAGCGCGCCAACTCGGCCATATCCTCCGCGTTGAGGTCTCGGGGCTCGGAACCGAGGTCTTTGATGGTCACAGGATAGCGCATCTGGCGAAGTTGAGAGATCGTCTCGCGGATCAGCCCCGTGGCATGAGACTTTGCGGCGGTGGCCAGAAAGATCGCCAACCGGTGCGAGGGATCGGTCTCCGGGATTCGTCCCTCGGCAGGCGCGTCGATGGCCACGGCCCCGCAAACCACCTGAGGATACCGGAAACCGGCCGTGAGGGCCACTGTCCCTCCCGATTGACG
This sequence comes from uncultured Planctomycetaceae bacterium, assembly GCA_964518805.1. Classification (GTDB taxonomy): domain Bacteria; phylum Planctomycetota; class Planctomycetia; order Pirellulales; family Thermoguttaceae; genus CALFBP01. The sequence continues at coordinate 1,233 of CAZFKF010000593.1, forward strand.
CCCGCATACCACCACGCGACATGGATCGATCGCATACTGCCCCGCGAGTTGGGCCACGAGCGAAGGCGCGACCTTTGCCTCGCGAGGCTGCCACCGTACCGAGGTGCTGGACTGGGGAGCAACCACAATCAGCCCGTCGCGATCGCAGGGCCCCTTCCAAAGTGACTGGATGGCTTCAGGCTTCACCGCGCCCGGCGGAGGCAGCCACACAACCACCCCACACGGCCGGCCGGGATTGTAGTTCTCGGGAACATACGCCCAGATCCCTTCGTTTCCTTCGGAGGCGTCCAAGCGGATGGCCCCAACCTTCGGGCGTTTGGCCGGAGCCGGTTGGCCAGACGCGTAGGCCGGAGGGATTGGTCCGGTGGGAACGATGTCCGGGACGTCTCCGAGCCGTACTTCGGCTTTGCGTGACTGATCTCCGTGGCGGACTTCGAGCGCCAACGCGTCGCCCGGCTGAAGTTCCAGAAGTCTCGAACGCAACTGGGACACACTCTGGACCGGCTTGCCGCCGGCCGAGGCAAGCACGTCGCCGGGTTGGATGCCTGCCTTCGCCGCCGGCCCGTTGGGATAGACGAAACGAACCGTCACGCCGGCATCCTTGTTCTCTTGGCGCTGAGCAGCATGTCGCATGGGAAGGATGCCCAGAAAAGGGGCCTGGTACGGTTCGAGCCGGGGCACAAGTTCCACATCGCGTTCGATGCGCTCGGAGCCGCGCATGAAGATCAGGTGAATCTTGTCGCCTGCATAGCGTCGGCTGATTTCCTGTTTGACCTGCACAGCAAGTTCGACCTTCGCGCCGTCGACGGCCACGATGCGGTCTCCCGCGCGCAGGCCGGCCTGATAGGCGGGCGACCGAGGTCGTACGCGGGGGATGGTGGCATCGGCGGTGTAGAGGGTCTGCAATGGGATGTTGATCCCGGTGAAGCCGGGCCAGAGGTCCTTGCCCTGGCGCAAACGGGGCAAGAGATCCAGGATTGCCTGGGCGGGAATCGCGAACCCGATGCCCGAATCGTACCACTCGACGCCGGCAAGCTCGCTTGTTTCAGTGGGCGAAAGGGGCACCAGGACTCCCAGGACCCGACCATAGAGGTCGATGAGCGGACCGCCGTAGTTGTTCGGCGACACAGCAGCGTCGGTTTGAATGGCCTTGCCCCAGATTCGATTCGTGGCGCTGAGCACGCCGACGGCGAGATTCGGAGAGTCCCCCTCGAAAGCTCGCCCCATGGCGATCGTCCACTGCCCCACGCGGAATTCGCTTGGGGCGGCGATCTCCGGCACTGGCAGAGGCTTATCGGTCTCGATCTTCAAGAGCGCGATCATGCGGTTGTGATCGGTGGCCACCAACCGCGCCGCCTTTCGAGTGCCGTCGGCCAACTGAACGAGAATCGACGCGGGACGATGGAGAAAGTTGAAGGCACTGGAGACAATCGTCCCGTCCGCGCCCAGGATGAGACCGGTGGTGGGGCCGGTGCCGAACAAGACCCGGCCGAGCCGCTCCATGCCTCCGACCGTTTCAATGCGGACCACGCTTGGGGCTGCGCGGTCCACCGCCGCACGGAGCGTCTTCTGATCGAGCGAACCTCGATCGCCAGGCGCCGCGGCGGCCGCACCGGCCGTCGCCGGCACGAAGGCCAGGGCCGTCAACAGCAGCAGCGTTCTCGAAGCGAAGAATCGGAGCACAGATTCACGTTTCATCTGGGAAGGGTTCCGCCTCCGTCGCGGGCTTCGAGCACGACCTGCAACATGTCCTGGGCACGGAGCACCGTCACCTTGACCTTGTCGCCGACGGGGATCATTTCCAGTTCACCGCGCAAAGCCTTGCAGGACGGGACAAGCCGATCGCCCACGAGAACTACAAGGTCATCGGGCTTCAGGTTGGCGTCGGCCGCCGCCGATCCTGGGAGGATCCGGTCGACGTAGGGCGGGGTCCGCTCGACGACGTCCGGAACGAGCACGAGGCCGAGCGACATGGGCGTCAAGCCCTGGGCGGGCTTCTTGGCCGATTCCGCGCGCCGCGCGACGAACTTTCCGGCCTGGATTTGCTGAACGCTTTCGCGCAACTCGCTGAGGGGAATTGCGTAGTTGAGCCACGTGTTGTTCAGCGAATTGCGGAGTTCCTTGCCGAGGATCGCCACCAATTCTCCTCGTCGCGTAACCACGGCTCCACCGGCCGCGCCGGGATTGTTGGTCACCACGTCGAGAACATAGACCGGCCCGTGATACGGGCTGTCGAATGCGCCGCGCCGGGCGTCGAGCCGGGTCTTGACCGAAATCGTCCCGTGTTGCACGCTTGCCGGTTCGTTGCCGGTTGCCACGCCGAAGAGGTTGCTGAAGGCCAGGATCCGCGCACCGACATCTACTTCGACGGCCTGGCTCGGATCAAAATGCGGCAGTGCGGTGGCATCGACCTTTAACACGGCGACCTCCAGTCGCGGATCGGCCCCCAGCAACTTCGCCGAGAGTTTCCGGCCGTCTGCCAGGCGGACGTCGATCGACTCCGTGTCGAGCACGTAGCTCCAGGCAGTCAGAATGTGCCCCTCGGCCGAAATGAGAAAGCCGCTCTGGTAATCCTCCATGCCCTGGGGGCCGCCGACGCCGTAGATCTTCACCATTTTCGGCTGCACGCGGGCAATCGCCTCGGTGACCGACGGCACCGCGGTCGCTCCGAGATTGCCGGCTTCCACCGGCGCCCAGCACCCCAGCAGAAGCATGGCCATCATCGCTGCCGCCGCCTTGGGAGTGCTGCGATTCATCGCCGCCTTCTGACTCGTGCGCGAAGTCCCCCCTGGAGAAGCGGCGATGAACCGCCGCACTCGAGAGGAAACAACCGCCTGCATCGTTGAAACCGCCATCCCGAATTCCTAACCCCTCCCCTTACGGCTGCATCGGCTTGTCGACACTGAACCGGTCGATCTTGAAACTGGCGAATCGTTCGGCCCCGTGCCAGACTTCCATGCGGCCCGGCCTCTGGCGGCCGTCGACCTCACGGTAGTCGAACAATCGCACCTCGCACGGATCGGCATGCGTCTCGGGGAAGAGTTCGATGCCTACTAGCAGGCCGGACTTGGGGTCAAACAGGAATCGGCATTCCACACCGCCGTGCAGACCCACCAACACGTCGACCATTTCGTTGCGTCCGTCC
>CAZFKF010000594.1:0-4375 GCA_964518805.1 uncultured Planctomycetaceae bacterium
CGACGCGGTTGGCTGCGCAAAGGGAAACCGGAACTCCGTGTGTGGCGCGACGGCGAGGAATGAGTCCATCGAGGGCGATTCCCAGTGGCCCGGAGGGCCGCTGCCCTGGTAATAGTCGCGATGGTGATTATTCAGCATATCCAAATGGAGTTTCGGCCACATCCCGGGCCAGGCGTCGTGGAAGATGATCTGACCGGCCGCGGAACTGGTTTCGGGCGACCGCACGCTGCTCGGCTTCCAGGACTTGTTACGATCGCTCTGCGGGCACCAGCCGAAGACTGCTTCGACTTGCTCCCAGGCGTGCTGCGGGTCCTTTTGGGCGGGCGCCCACACGGTCTCGGCAAAAGACCGCGCCATTCCTTTCAGACCCGTACCCGGTAGGTACACGAAGCCGTAGAGGGGGTGTAGGCAGATGCCGGCGTTCTCCAACGCGGTGGCCCGAGACAGGTGCAGTGTCAACGGACCGACTGTCGTGCACGCAAAGGTCGTGGCGTTCTGAACGGCAAGCCAGTCTGTCCGTCGTTTCAGCAGATCGCCCAGCAGCGTTTGGTCGCCCGCAGTCTGCAGCACCGGCTCGAGGGCCTCTTTCTGGTCCTCCTGTCGCTCGGGCGGCTCAATGAACTTGTCGAGCTGCAAGCCGGGATGGCGTTCGGTAAGGCTCACCTTCTGGCACAGCTTGAGGGTCGACGGGGGCAGCGGGATAGGCAGGACGGCCATCAATCCTCCTCCTTCTTGTGAGGCAAGCCCTTGGCTTCAGTGAAACGGTTGAGCCAGCCGAGATAGGCCAGAATCTCGTCGGTCGCGCGGCGGAGAAACTGGGTATCGGTCATGATCACCGCCTCCAGCAGCGTGTTGTGGCCCTTGGCTGCCGCCAATCGCTGTTTGGCCCAATCGGTCACATCATGATCGAGATCCGAAAGGCCTTTCTTGCGGTCTTTGGCCTTGGCCGCGATGAACGACAGCCGCAGGACCGGGCGACAAACGCTAGACTCAGCTAACACTAGGCGTCTGGGCTCGCGGCCGGCTCTTCTGGGACAGCCCCTCGCAGGCAACCGAAGTGTGCGGAAGTCCTTGGGCTTCCTAGCCTTCGAGCCTCTTCGATCTGAACTACGCGAGCGGCATCTCCGAACAGAAAATCGCGAGGATAGCGAAGAGTCCGGCCAACGGCCGTCGCGATGGCGGCCTTCGTGGCTCGGCTGTGCCGCGTTACGTCCGCGTTATCAATGCCCGCGACACGCGGCGTCTGCCATCCTGGTTCGACGACCAGCAGATAACGCTGCACCATGCTCCAGTGCGGCTGCCGCTGCGTCACAACCATCTGCTGTGGTGCGACGGTGAATGAGACGAACGCCCCTAGGGCCCTGAATGATCGCATCCTGCGACGTCGGGCGCGGATGCTCCCCTGCATGAGATCGAGCAGAAACGATTCGTCGTCGTCCTCGCAAGCGACAGCGTTTCTCCAGCGTACCTCGACGAGGTGCGGAGGAGTCGCCAACGCAGTGCTGGCACGATATACGAGCCGGGCAAGCTCCGTGGCGTTGCGCGCCCAGCAAAACGGGCAGATATTCGTGCTGCAAGGGCGGCTCGAAATCTGCCGCGACGCCGCCATGGTTGGGGGGCAGTTGCGCAAGTACTGAAAATTCAGACGATCCGCAGCACGCCATCCGGCATCACGCAGTTCGACGACCCGCCTTCGCCAGATCCCCTGCAGGCGGCGGACCAGTCCGATCGTCTCGTCGTCGCTGATGTTCAGCGGTCTGCGAAGAATCGGGCACAGCACCGCCCGGCGGGCTGCGCTCTGACCAAAGTCCTTCGGAACGAAATCGAGCCGGTGGTTGATGTCGACCACGCGAACACCTCCTTGCGGTTTCTGGCTCATTCTGGGCGGGTAGCGGCTGCGGCCTCGCGGACGTCGCCGACGAACTCGACGAAGCAGGCGCCGACACCGTGAAACGCTTTCAAGATGAGGCCCCCAAGTGGTATCGCGACGGTCGATGCGCGGGCAAGTTCCCGTTGGCAGCCGGTGGCGGTGTCGGCGGAGCTGCAGCACCGTTCGGGACTGGCGCAGCGTGGTTTGGGACCGACATCGGCGGCGGTGTGCCGGCACTCGGGGCGATCGCTCGGTCGTCAGACTTGCTATGCTCTTGGAGAACCCGGCCAACACATTCGATAATCGCCCCGCGGGCGAACTTCGACATCGAGATGCCGCGTGCCGCCGCAGCGAGTCTGAGCCGGGCGTGGTCGGCGGAGTCGAGATCGCAACGGACGCTCAGCCGTTCTGTTTTCATCGTTTCCTTTGCCTCGTGGAGTGAATGTAGACATTGTATGCACTTGACTGTATACAGCGTACACATATCCAAGGCTATTTGGACAAACACATCGGAGGTGATGTATTGTTTATGCTATATGTATGGGATAAGCGATCGTAACTCATTGTCCTAAAATGGTTTAACGTTCGTTATGAGGGGTCGGTTCATGTAGGCTTTAGACTATTAACTCCTTCGGAGTATCCGTGACGGCGGCCACTGGGGGCCCCGCCCGTCTGACGCGGGCTCCCCCAGTGCCGCGTCACAAGTTTGGATACGAAGAGGTTCACATCCATCACCAACACCCCCTCGATCCCAACACGCCGAACGATCACGACATCAGTGCCAACCGCGATGCACACCCATAGCGTCTCGCCGAGCGAACGGACACTGCGTGCACACACGAAGGCGACCTCGAAGCTGGACTGCTCTGATCGCGCGACACGAACGAGCGATGCACATACCGATAAAGCCGAGACTTCGATCTTGCGATGCTGCCACGTCACACCCAACACACATCACTCTTCCGTCTAGATATTGTGGCGACCGTGGAGCCCAGCACAATATCCTGGGGTCGAACGATCCTCGACATCGCCAATTCGAGCTTGGTCGAACCAAGATGCGTCCAAGCTATACACTTCAAGCGATTACATTGACAGCCGATTGCACCCCGAAGGCCCGTAGATGCCATAACATATTGCCTGGATAGATCGTACGGCGATCTGTGCTCCGAGCGGCGAGACAAGGGGCTTTCTGGGGCCGAATTGTGGGAGGGCCGCGAGTAGTACACTGTCCTTGCCGAGTTCATACTCTGCACGACTCCGTCTGTTCGGCACGCGACCCGCAGCCCAAGCCCTTTGTCGGTCCGAACAGTACAACGGCCTGGTCGTCGATGGCACGAAGGCCTGCAGCAGCGAACAGCTCGGCCTGATCGAGCTGTGCGTCCGCGAGCAGATCACCGTTCGCCGTGCGGACGGCGCGCCGAGCGTCGCGATCGATGGCCACACGGCCGTCGAGAACGCTCGCAACGCATCCCAGGGGGGCGCCGGTCGGCAGGCCGCCAACAAAGAGCTTGATCCGACCGGCCGGTAGGAGTGGCTAAGGAAACCGTCTTCGGTGCGAGCGTCTACTCGCCGATCGTAGATTGCACGATGCCGAGCCTTTTGCCGAGCCAACCGATCGCTTCGTCGAACAGTTCTTGCGGCACTTGGCTGTAGTGCTGGTCGGAAATCGTTCGCGGCGAGTGGCCCAGGAACAGATTTTCCAGCCCCGAGTACTGGCGATTGCCTCGCAGAAGGGTCGCCGAGGTCTTTCGTAACAGCTTCAGCTGCTTCTTGATCTTGTTGGCCCGAGCAAGCCGATTGAACGCGCTACGGATGTTGTCGATCTTACGGAGTCTTCCTCCGGGACCAAGTTCTTCCACCTTGAGCGGCCCACCGTCCTGGTTGACCAGAACGAGATCCGGATCAATCGAACGTTCTTGCTGGAGAAGCCGAAAGGTCTCGGGCCAGAGCTGATACGCGACCACGGGTACATTCTCATGTTCGGCAGTCTTGGACCGCTTGCGTTTGATTGTGCCCTTCTCCCAATCGACCTCGGAGTGCTTCAGATCGCTGATATCCTTCTGCGTCATGCCGCAGTTCAGCATCAGAAGCAGGTACAGTTTCGTGCGGGAGGTCGCGGCGGACAGGAGGCCCTTCAGTTCCTGAAGGCTGAAGACTGCGGGTGTCGCAAGCTTCTTGCCGATCCGCAGTTCTTTGGATTCCAGTATCCGCGGTAGCTGCTCTATTGCCTCCACGTGCCACAACCAGCGGATGAACGTGCGGATTGCACTGAGCCGGTTCTGGGCGTAGTCCACCGACCACTTCTGCTCGGAGATCCCCTTGAAGAGTTCGGCATGATAATCGGCAACGACCTTTCCCGTAATGCTGGATACCGGCAGGCCTGACCCCAGCCACTTGCTGAAATGATCGAGATGCACGCGCAGCACCTCGTAGCGGCCGGCCGTCAGATTGCTTGCATTCACCTGCGCCCGCTTGCTGTTCAGGAAGGAGTCGATGCAGGCCTGA